>CAZOIG010000439.1:0-4723 GCA_964579235.1 uncultured Gammaproteobacteria bacterium | reverse complement strand
TTTGCCTCATTGTTCGCATATCCAGAAATCAATGACAATGTGGACATCGAGATCAATCCAGCTGATTTGCGCGTTGATACCTATCGTGCCAGCGGCGCAGGCGGGCAGCACGTTAATAAAACCGACTCCGCGGTGCGAATAACACATGAACCTACGGGGATCGTCGTACAATGCCAAAGCGACCGATCACAACATCGTAATCGTGACGCTGCCATGAGCATGCTCAAAGCTCGGCTTTATGAGCATGAAATGCAATTGCGTCGTGAAGAGCAACAAGCGGTTGAAGAAGAGAAGTCGGATATTGGCTGGGGTTCACAGATACGCTCATACGTCCTGGACCAGTCACGCATTAAAGATTTACGCACTGGCGTCGAGACGGGTAATACTCAGGCAGTGCTAGACGGTAGCCTTAATCAATTTATTGAAGCGAGCTTAAAACAAGGCCTTTAAACAGGCTCGGCAGAGCTAAGAAAAAATCAACACTTAAACGAATAAATACTGACGGATCAATGACTGAAGAAAACGATCTTATTAAACAGCGACGCGATAAACTGCAGCACTGGCGCGAAACCACCCAAGCTTATCCCAACACCTTCAAACCTGAAGACTCGGCAGCCGACGTCAACGCGAAGTATGGTGTGCTAGAGAAAGAAGAGCTGGAAGAAAAAGCCGTTGAAGTCGTCATGGCGGGTCGCATGATGACTCGTCGCATTATGGGTAAAGCAAGTTTTGCGCACATCAAGGACGGCAGCGCGTCGATTCAAGTGTACGTTCAGCGTGACGCTTTGCCTGAAGGCTTCTACAACGAAGAATTTAAAAAATGGGATATCGGCGATATCATTGGCGTTAAAGGCACTCTGTTCAAGACCAACAAAGGTGAGCTGTCTGTTAAGGTGAGCGACATTGAGTTGCTGGTAAAGTCATTGCGCCCGCTACCCGAAAAATTTCATGGTCTTGCTGATAAAGAAACAGCCTATCGACAGCGCTATGTTGACCTGATCATGAATGAGGAAAGCCGCAATGTCTTCAGGACGCGCTTTTCGGTTATTGCTCTAATTCGCCAATTTTTGCTTGAGCGAGACTTCTTAGAAGTCGAAACCCCAATGATGCACAGCATCCCGGGTGGGGCTGTCGCCCGACCGTTTATTACGCATCACAATGCTTTGGATATGGATTTGTATTTACGGATCGCGCCAGAGTTGTTCTTAAAACGTTTGGTCGTGGGTGGCTTCGAACGCGTCTTCGAGATTAACCGTAACTTTCGTAACGAAGGTTTGAGCACCCGTCATAACCCAGAATTCACTATGCTGGAGTTCTATCAGGCGTACGCTGACTATCACGACTTGATGGACACCACTGAAGCGATGTTCAAGTACGTTATTGAGGGTATCAGTGAAAGCGGGGTCATCCGCTATCAAGAACAAGATATTGATTTTACTAAGCCGTTTGCCCGAATGACGGTGGCGGACGCAATATTGGCGTACAACCCGCAAATATCAGCGGCTGATCTGGAAGACTTAGAAGCCCTTAGACGCCACGCCAACGATCTAAAAATATTAGTTAAAGACTCTTATGGTCGAGGCAAGCTGCAGATTGAAATCTTTGAGGCAACCGTAGAAGAAAAGCTGTTTGATCCGACCTTTATCACGGCTTATCCAGTTGAAGTTTCGCCACTCTCTCGACGCAACGACAACGATGAGTTTGTCAGTGATCGGTTTGAACTGTTCATCGCAGGCCGAGAGATTGCTAACGGATTTTCTGAGTTGAATGACCCCGAAGACCAAGCTGAACGCTTCCAACATCAAGTTGCGGAGAAAGACGCGGGTGACTCTGAAGCCATGCACTTTGATGCGGACTATATCCGCGCGCTTGAGTACGGTATGCCGCCAACGGCGGGAGAGGGCATTGGTATTGACCGACTGGTTATGCTGTTAACTGATTCGCCCTCAATTCGAGATGTATTACTGTTTCCTCACATGCGACCAGAAGCAGCTGAATAGGCTTTAATGTCTAGTGGGTCAGCCAGAAAATTAATATTTGGCATCGCACAAAGGGTTTAAACGAGTATGGCAAAAGTGAATTTACCAATGATGATCGGACGGCGTTATTCACGCGCCAAACGTCGCAATGGGTTTATCAGTTTTATTGCCTCGATTTCTATGATCGGAATTGGTTTGGGCGTTTGGGTCTTGATCACTGTGATCTCGATTATGAATGGCTTTGGCAACGAGTTGCGTGGCCGCATCCTTGATGTAACGTCGCACGTAACCATTTCCGGTCCGTCTGGTTGGCTTGCCGATTGGCAGGCCTTAGAACCAGAGATACAAGCGCGAACCGACGTCGAAGGCTACGCTCCCTATATTTATATGCAGGGTTTGCTCACCAATGGTGCGTCGGTATCGGGGGCAATGATTCGCGGCGTTGAGCCCGAGCGAGAGGCGCAAGTTTCGGCGATTGCCGCGAATATGTCTGAGGGCAGCTTAGAGCAACTACAAGCGGGCGAATACAATATTGTTTTAGGTGAGCTATTAGCCTTCAAGCTGCGCGCCAATATCGGTGATAAAGTTACCCTAGTGTCACCCCAAGGGGCATCTAGCCCAGCAGGTTTAACACCGCGTTTACGTCGTTTCACACTGGTCGGAACCTTCGACATGGGGATGAACGAGTACGACGGTACGCTGGCAGTGGTTAATCTGGTTGATGCAGGCAAGCTGTTTAAAGCGGGCGACCAAGTCAGCGGTTTACGTTTGAAACTCGATGATGTTTATCAGGCCCGCCAAGTGGGCGCGGAGCTTCAAAATCAGCTCGGTTATTCCTATCGCGTCGACAATTGGACGCGACAGCATGAAAACTTTTTCCGCGCCTTAGAAATAGAGCGCAGAGTAATGTTTATTGTGCTGTTTTTGATTGTTGCAGTGGCGGCATTCAATATTGTTTCGACGCTAGTCATGGTGGTAACTGACAAAAAATCCGACATAGCGATATTGCGCACCATAGGCATGTCGCCGCGCCAGATTATGGGAATATTTTTCGTGCAGGGCGCGACTTCTGGCTTTATTGGAACAGCGGTCGGTGCCATCGCAGGTGTTCTCACAGCGTTGAATATCAGCACCATCATTCCATTTATCGAAGGTTTGGTTGGTCATCAAGTGTTTCCAGCGGATGTTTATGTGATTACTGACTTTCCCGCTGAACTCAAATTCTCCGATGTAAGCGTGATTATTCTCGCTTCACTCGGCATTAGTATGTTGGCGACCTTGTACCCAGCCTGGGCGGCCAGCAAAACTCAGCCAGCGGAGGCATTGCGTTATGAATAAGCCTCAACAACAGTCTGCTGATGCAGTGCTGGAGTGCACTAATCTATCAATGGTGTACACCGAGGGCCCCGCTGAGGTTAGCGTGCTCAACGATGTGGAGCTGCGGGTTGCTAGAGGCGAGCGGGTTGCCATCGTGGGGGCGTCAGGCTCCGGCAAGAGCACCTTACTGCATTTGCTGGCGGGCTTGGAATTGCCTACGCATGGGCAAGTATTGGTGGATGGTGCAGATTTGTCGTCTCTATCGGATGCGCAGCGTGGTCTTTTACGCAATCAAAAAATGGGCTTTGTTTACCAGTTCCATCACCTTTTACCCGAGTTCTCTGCCGTTGAAAACGTGGCGATGCCGCTGTTGATTCGAGGGGAATCGCAAGTGGTGGCGTACAAGAAAGCCAGCGATGTCCTGAGTAGCATAGGTTTGGCTGAACGATTGGAACATCGTCCTGTTGAATTGTCAGGTGGCGAACGTCAGCGCTGTGCGATTGCTCGAGCTCTGATTACTGAGCCTGCGGTCGTATTGGCGGATGAGCCTACGGGCAACCTTGATGAGTCCACTGCCAATGCGGTGTTCGATATTCTGCTTAAGCTTAATGAAGAAGTGGGCACAGCACTGATCATGGTCACGCATGACTCGCGATTGGCGGCGCGAATGGACAAAATCTATCGCCTAGAGGCCGGTCAATTGGTCAGTTAAGACTTTTGTGTGCGGCTGGGGTGTAAGGTGAGCGTACAGAATTAAATAGAATGCACACTGAGGCCTGTAATCAAGACGTTTGCTCTTTCTCCAACGCCTCTGTTTTATCTCTACAGTTTTTCGGAAAACTCCTCTGCGAGCTTGAAATACTCTTCCAAATGAGTGCGCGTCGCATCTCTTCGATTGTTCTCTGACGCCAGGTGCACACGCTCCACGACTTCTGCCAGTCCTTGTGCAGAGGCTTTTTGCTCACCCTGCAAGTTTTCAGCAAAGTAGGCGATCGCTTTTTCTAATGAGTAAGTGATCATGTGAATATTGTGCAGCGCCTGCGCATCGAGTTCAGTAGTCAAGCTCAACGCTTCTGTGGTGTCCGCAAACACTGCTTTGGCATCCTCAAGATTTGTGACGTCAGGAACCACCTTATGTTGAATGGGTTGATCTTTTGCTAATGCCGCTAAGGTAAAGACAATCAATAATGTTGCGAGCAAGAGTTGAGAAAGCTGTGTCATGGCTGAATAGTGTGTTGGTGCGGACGGTATCGAAAAATGGTGACTCGAGGAAATCAAATTAGCGGTTTTTAGATTCGCTGTTTGAGTCACTATTACTGTCGCTTTTGTTGTTAATGTTACTTTGCATGGCCGCTAGCCGCCCAGCACGAAACGTTTTGCGTTGTGCCCATCTTTGTTTAACTTCTGATCGCCAGAAAAAGCTGATC
>CAZOIG010000438.1:0-2942 GCA_964579235.1 uncultured Gammaproteobacteria bacterium | reverse complement strand
CGCCGAATTTCGAACCAAAACGTTGCGGAACAAGGGTATCAGTATGCGCAAGGTGCGAATGCGTGGGCCATGCGATTGTTGTTTGAGGATGCAGACAGACAGTCAGATCATCTATTAGAGGATTGGGCAAAGGTGGGGGTTGATAAGTCACAAAGCGTGAGCCAAGATTCTGAGGGTTTCAGTCTACAGCGTGAGAATGCGGAAGAAGAGGATCCTCTGCCGAGCATAGACTTCGGCGAAGTGCCGGTTGATTTTCTTATCCTAGACTTACAGGGGCGATACAACCTAAACAATTTGGCAGTAAGCGATCCCGCTGCTCGCTCATATCAAAGTCGAATTTTTTTGAACTTACTAAGCCAAATTGGCATCGAAGAGCTCGAGATCAAAGAGACGCTACTGGATTCGTTGATCGACTGGATAGACGAAAATGAAGAGCAGTTTCCGCTAGGTATGGAAAGCGGAAGCTATGCCAGTACCAATATCCCATACTACGCGGCAGACCAGCCGCTGGCGTCACTCGGTGAGCTCAAATTTGTAAACGGTTTTACGCCGCAAATTATCAGTGATTTAGAGCCATTCGTAACGGTCTTGCCTGCGGTCAATGTGCCGCTGAATATTAATGCCGCCAGCGCCGAAGTTCTGGTATCTTTGAGTTCTGCTCCAGAGGCGGAAGCAGGGGCGCTAGCCAGCTTTGTTGGCCTACGTTCTCAGCCAGAATTTTTAGGATTTACGCCGGCGGATATAAGCTTGGCCGAAGGAGCGATTAATCTGGCTTCCCCGATCCAAGGGCAAGCTTCGATCAGGCAAATGTTGTCGGCTTCAAGTCAGTACTATCAGATCAACGTTAAGGTCGAACTCGAAAAGTCAGTCTATTGTATGAGAACAAAACTGTTTAGAGATGCGAACAAGCCCAATTCAGAGATGGCTGAATCTATGCAAGTTCTGCATCGGGAGTACGACGCGTTGTGCCTGAATCATAGGCCGGCGGATCAAGAGGTGCTAGATGATTTTTCTTAGGCTTGAAGCGCCTTTCGAATGGGCACAAGCAGAAGGCAAGCGCGTCGAGGCGTTTGGCGAAGTGCCGAGTTTACGTGACTATCCGATCGAGCAGGAGGAAGAGGTTGTCGGCGTCGTGCCTGGTGAATGGGTTACAGCTCACCGTGTCAGTTTGCCCGCGAAGACTCGTAAACAATTCAATGCGGCGTTACCTTATGCATTAGAAGAATTGTTTGCTGAAGACGTTGAAGACTTGCATTTCGTTTGCCCAAAGTGGCAAGCTGACACTGAAGTCACGGTATACAGCGTATCCAAAAGTAAGTTGGCGGAATGGTCGAGCGCGGCGCTCGAGAACGCTATTCCTGCTACTCAGATTGTGCCCGATTACGCGCTCTTACCCAGCCATGACGTGGCCGAGTACTCGCTCGCGGTAAATGGCGACCGAGCCCTGATAGCGAAAGCCGATGGCTACGGTATAAGCCTTGATGCGGATTTTGTAAGCCTGTGGCTAAAGGAAACCCCAATGGCTTCTGTAATTGCCGTGAATGATAAGTCCGTTGCTGAACAATTATTGGCCGAGCACAGTGAGCGCGATATCCGGCATTGGCCGTTCGGCGAGCGCCTATCTCATTGGCTGGAGTACGCGCCTAGTCTCACTCTGAATCTATGGAGTGATCAGTTTCGACCAAGACCACGAAAAAGCCTTTTCGCAGCCTATTTGCCGGCAACAGCTTTGGCGATTTTGACAATAGGGTTAATTACCGCAAACGTTGCATGGAATTACTTTTCTTTGCACCGAGAGCTTAGCTCCATCACGCAAGAGAGCCAAAGTCTAGCCAAAACAATCGCACCCGAAATCGATTACATTGCGCCTGGACAAGAGCGTATGCTGGTTGAGAGGGTTCTGGCGCAACGTTCACAAGCTCCTAGCCAAGCCTCTATGCCTCGGATGTTAGTTTCTGTCGCAGCGGTATTTCGGAACCAACGAAGCACGTTTAAAGAGCTACGCTATTCAGACGAGCAGCTTACTATTTCAGCATTCCTTAATAACTTAAGTCAGGCCGATCAGATTCAACAGCGCCTGAATAATTTGAACGGACTTGATGCCCGCTTACGTGGCACGAGCACCCAGAATAATGCTTTGGTTGGTACCTTTATCATTTCTGTAGCCAACAATTCTGATGGGGCGGGGGGGTAATATGAGCACTGCATCAGGTTTAAAACAAGTACTGCTTTCCAAGTGGCTCGAATTAAGTAGTAGGGAGCGCTATATCGTCGCTATTGGGGGTGTTGTTGCTGTTCTGATATTCAGTTACCAGTTGGTCTTTGCGCCTGTCTTGAACGCAAGCAATGTGATGCAAGCCAACATTGGTAGTTTGAGAACTAATTTAGTGTGGTTGCGTGAGCAAGCGAACAGCCTACCCTCTGCTGAATCAGGGCAATCACAATCAGGCACAGGCCAGAATAATTTTGAAGCCAGTGATCAGTCATTAGTCTCCATTTTAGAACGAACCGCTCGCTCTTTTCAGTTGGATGGGAGTATTCAGCAACTCACGCCTGGGGATAATCCAGAGAACGTCAGCGTGGTTATGGAAGACGCATCGTTTAATGCTTGGGTGAGGTGGGTTTCGGTATTGGAGCAGCAGTACGGAGTAAAAGTCTTGAACGCCACGGTCGAGCGACAGCAGGCACCAGATATGGCCGAAGTACGAATGGAGTTTGTGCGTAATTAGTTCACGCGCGTACCCGCCACTACAAGCGCTTTAGCTAAAGCGCTAGGCAGGGTCAAGCTTAGTGCTCTGGCAAACTTAGTGCTCTGGCATAGGGAATAATGCACTAGAATAAGGTTTTGTCGTGCAAAAAAAAACGCCTACTCTTACTAGAAAGAGTAGGCGTCTAGCTTTTTGGGTTGCGGCGTCGGCGGAGCTGCTATTACCTAACTATTT
>CAZOIG010000437.1:0-1945 GCA_964579235.1 uncultured Gammaproteobacteria bacterium | reverse complement strand
ATAAGCCGCGAATCTGAGTCGGCTCGCCCGACAAATGCATCCCCAGTGCGCACTCTGATAGGAAGCGCCTGCGCCTCGGCATCTTCGCTGTCATAGCGAAAGTAAATGAGGTATTCACCACCCAGTATTTCTTGGCTGATCGCCGCAATAACTTGCCATTCGTTTGATTTGTCCAAGACGAGAAGATCCTGTGTGCCAAATCGCACGATTGGCAGCTGCTGATTAATCTTTGGCACAGTAAACGACAACACCGAACCTGCTTCGACGCTGAGATTTATCCTGCTTATATCCACGCTAGTAACGGGCCTGAAGGCGGCGGCGTTTGGCGTGTTCTCATCGTTTTCCAAAGTTTCATTTTCTGACTGGGCCCACCCAAGGTGATAAGTGGCTAGTGCACAAGCCACTAACAGGCTTAAGCGCGTCAGGTCGCGAATTTTAAGCTTGGCGCTCACTGTTCTTCGGCTCCAGCAACGCCAGTAACTTCGCATTCGAGGCTACCTTCACCCAATTGTACCGTTACTGCTTGACCAACATTGGAGTCGTCAGCACTGTTCACGATCTTTTGATCGGCATCTCGAGTGATCGAATACCCTCGCTTTAGCGTAGCCAAAGGGTTGACCAAATTCAGACTTTCGCCCACATGGGCAAGTTGTTGATGACGTCGCTCGATCAGCCGATTGAAGCTCTGCGTAAAGGTTGAGCTTGCTCTATGCAGTTCATGTTGTCGTTGTTGAACGGCTTGAGTCAGCAGCCGCGGATCTAAACGCTTGCTCAATTTATCTATCTGTGACTGATTTTGAACCAGGCTTTGCCGCATGCTGCGATGCAGACCTTGAGCGGCTTTCTCAAGCTTAATTTGTGCTTCTTTTAGGCGAGTGCTGGGGTGAACCAAACGGTACTGCATGGCATCGATTGACTGCGAGTAGTTTTCCAACTGTCGTTGCGTCTGCCGAGTCATTCGGTGCTGAATGGCAGCGAGTTTTTGCACTAAGCCATCCACGTCGGGCGCAACGAGCTCAGCCGCTGCGGTTGGAGTCGGCGCTCTTAGATCCGCGACGAAGTCTGCAATGGTAAAATCGACCTCATGCCCAACCGCACTAATGATTGGTATTTTCGAGGCGACAATGGCCTGTGCCAGTTGTTCGTTATTGAATGCCCAGAGGTCTTCGAGCGAACCGCCGCCACGCGCCAAAATGATCACGTCAGACCGTTGCGCCTCATTCGCGAGCTCAATGGCCTTGATGAGTTGCGCTGAGGCGAGTTCGCCCTGCACCAGCGATGGGTAGACTGTGATTGGCACCCCGGGGCAACGGCGTTCGAGCGTCGTGAGAATGTCGTGCAGCGCTGCGGCAGACTCCGAGGTGATCACACCAATATTGCCCGGAAACTTAGGTAGAGTCCGTTTGCGTGACTGGTCGAATAAACCTTGCTGCAACAGCTTTTGTTTGAGCAACTCAAAGGCTTTGTGCAACTCGCCTTCACCGGCTTTCTCCATACTCTGCGCAATGCATTGCAGGTCTCCGCGGGCGGTATACAAAGAGACCTTGCCACGAATCTTGACGTGTTCGCCGACGCTTGGTTTAAATGGCAGCCGCTGCACTTGAGAACGAAACATCGCACAACGAATTTGGGCGTTATCGTCCTTGATGGTGAAATAAATATGCCCTGAGGCGGGCGTGCTTAAAGTGGAGAGCTCGCCCTCGATCCATACCGACGCATACGACATTTCGAGCAATGAACGCATCTCATTGGCGAGTTCACTTACCTGATAGATTCTGGCTTCGGAGGACATAAAACACTCTAGGTTGATATACGCAGAGTGTACCGATTTTTTATCCGAATATATTCACTCATGTGCTTTGCTTAAGGTTTTTTTTCGCTTTGTAGAGTCTAAACGTGGTGGAGCTCAACAGGCTCGGCTATAATCGCCCTGCGACGGCGGTAA
>CAZOIG010000436.1:0-2305 GCA_964579235.1 uncultured Gammaproteobacteria bacterium | reverse complement strand
CATAATTTCTGATCTTACGCTTCTTTGGGTCGTACTCTGCGCTATGTACATTGGTTCGATTTGGTGGGTGCTTAGCTGTCGTAAGAATCAAGCAAAGGATTAATTCGTCTGTTTTGAGGTGAAAGCGGACATCTCACTCTTCAGGGCATTATCGAAAGAAATTCGCACTGGAATGAAAAAATTCAGGAACTGGACCCAACTATACCTTTCGGAGTTCTAGCTGATACGAACAGAGGTTCAATAAGCGCATGGGTGATTTTCACCCTGATTACCGCTGGTGCCTTACTGTTTATGTGGCAGGTGAGGCATCCTAAGTCTGCGTGACCGCTTTGAGGTGAAAGCGGACCTATAGCCCTTCATGGCTGATCCAGGCCCCAAAGCGTCCGCTTTCGCCTAATAGCGGGCATAGGTCTATCCTTATCAAAGGACTGATAATAAGGATACGAAAAACTATGGACATGGATACAGCTGCCAACATAGCCGAAATAGCTGGCGGAATTGCGATATTTGTTTCATTGACTTACGCGGGATATCAAATTCGCCAAAGCAACCGACTAGCTAGAGTCGAGAGTATACGATCCACCCAAAGTAACTCCTTCCTCGATGAATATAATATGGCAACCATTGGGAGAGGATTAGTTAGCTTCGACTCATTGAATTATGAGGATAAGTGGGAGTTCCATTGCTACTGTATGCGGTTTTTAAGTCACTACGCAATGGTCCTGCAAACTCAGGAACTTGGGTTGCTTGATGATGGCGCCGTCGAAAATTGGTCAAAGTCAGTTGCAGAAACTTTCGCAACTCCAGGAGGAAAGCAGTACTGGAACGGGGGCGGTAGAGAGGCTTTCGAACCAAAATACGTTGAAGCCATCGAAAGCTATATTGAAAATAGCTCAGAAAAAATCGTCCCCTACAACGAGCATTACAAATGGATGTTGACGACAGAATGATCCGTTATTGTGTCTCGACGACCTTCTTTGGACAGTAGGAATCGATAGCGCCGACAAATACCCTTTGAGGTGAAAGCGGACATTACACCGCCCAAGGCCGATTCTGGTCCCAAAAGGTCCGCTTTCGCCTAAACGCGGACTTCGGTCTATTCTTCCTTTTGATCTTAATCTTGGAGAGGTTTCGTTATGACAGAGTTCGAGTTGGCTCAACTGGAGTTCATGAGATCAGAAAGGGCAGCAAACATATTGGAACTGGTTCAGGCGCAGGGGGCAATTATGCAGACTGATTCTTTAGGCTTCAGCACATTGCTTTTCGGCTATCTGCTAGCCGCATATTTTATTGGCGCTAATTTGACTCGTGTACAAGTAGTGATACTCACCGTGCTCTACATCTGCTCAATAGGGGGAGTAATGTTCCAACTTGTTGCTAATGCATACACGGCAATGGGTTTCATGGAGCGGTTCTATGAAATCACGGACAATACTCGTGAATTAACTACGCTGAACGTGCACTATCTTAGCTACGGCCTTCTGATAGGCACCGCTATAGTAATGAGCTCTTTATACTTTATGTGGACGGTCAGACACCCCAAGACAGAGTGACCGCTTTGAGGTGAAAGCGGACGGCTTCAGCCGCCAGGGCGATTTCGGCCTGACATACTTCGATCACGCCCCAATGGGCACATAAGGTCTATTATTTCCTAGTCATCTACTGACTAGGAAATTGATATGACTGAGTATGAATACCGTGATCTGTTCTTCTCGCTAGTAGAGCGTTCTGAGACTGCGGGGCTTACGTTTTTGACAGTTGTAAGTGGCTATCTCATCGTAGCCTATCTGGTTGGCGCAGATTTAAAGAGAGGGCAAGCCGCACTTATCTCTGCATTATTTGTTGGATACTCAACGGCTCAGATTCTGGCTCAAATGAGTCAGATAGGTAGTCTTATGAGATTTAGCTCAGCAACTGCTGAACTCTTTCCTGATGCTCTAATCTCTACCTCGCCTGCGCTGATACAGCTCGGTTATGCTTGGCCATTCCTTGAGCTTCTAGCGATGCTAGCAAGTCTCAAGTTCATGTGGGATATAAGGCACCCCAAAACGGAGTGACCCAGTTGAAGTGATAGCAGTCCCTTTCTGCTTGGCAGTGGTGAAATCGGTCCAACCGTCCCTTATCGCCTAATACCTGACATCGGTTTATGATGGCAAAATCTTGCCGGCGGACATTTGAAAATGACGGAACCAGAAGTTGCAGAATTGATGATCGAACACGCTATGGCTGCAATGACCAGTTTTACGATCTATTTGACACTGACGTTTGGATACCTCACGGCCCTGCACTTCATTGGGTCAAGTCT
>CAZOIG010000435.1:0-2860 GCA_964579235.1 uncultured Gammaproteobacteria bacterium | reverse complement strand
AAAGACGCAACCCAACGAAGCTTAGTTAAGGCCGTGGGCGAAGTACTCGCAGAAGTTGGTTTTTCGGGTCTTGGAGTCAATGCGGTAGCGCGTAAAGCGGGCGTCGATAAAGTATTGATTTATCGCTACTTCGAAAGCTTTGATAACTTGTGCCTCGCTTTTGCTCGATCAAGCGATTTTTGGCCCGACGTAAGCGAAATTATTCCAGACCAAAATGCCCTCGCTGCTATGGCCGATGGCGAACGGCTGGCTTTTTTGTCGCGCCAGTTTACCAGCGCCATCAGACGTCGCCCGCTTACTTTAGAGGTTTTGGCATGGGAGCTGATTGAGCGCAATGCCCTGACTATAGAGCTAGAAAATGTTCGAGAAGAGTTTGGCTTAACCCTCACCGCCACCGTCCTGCGCTTATCGGGTCGAGAGACGCATGGTGATCTTGACGATGACGTCGATTGGGTCGCTTTAAGCACTCTGGTTTCAGCGGGCTTTCAGTATCTGGCAATTCGCGCACGAACCATTAACACCTACAACGGAATTGAACTTAATACTGAGCAAGGCTGGGCGCGGCTTGAACGCAGTGTCGAACTGATGTTCAAACAAATGGCGGCTATTTAAACCCACCGCTTAGTCTTTTTTTTTAAAACACAACACACATAACTCAACATGAAATCAAAACCACAACACTCTCGAGCTATCATCAGCCTGTTTATGTTGCTGGGTTTCATCACCCTTCTCGTTACTGGTCTTTTGTCCTATGGCATGCGCTATTCCAGTGTTTTGTCCGCCATACACACCATTTTTGGGCTGACTTTCATTGCCTTTGGCCTATTTCATCTACGCAACAATCTAAGACCAATCGGTCTGTATCTAAAGCAGTCAAAAGCTAAGAAATGGCTCTATGTGGGCCTTGCTTTAGTACCGATTACCGTAGTTGGGGTGATGGCGGGCCTACCACCTTTCAAAACGGTGGTTGACTTGGGTTATGCCCTTAAGGAGCTGCGTCCGATCGACCGCCAAGCGACCAAAGTGCTGACCACCCGCTATGATATCGCCGGCCGCCCGCTTGTCGTCGAAGTCAAAGCCGGCCCAGAGTACACCAGTCCTGGACCGGTGGTTCTTGGCGTGCAATTGACAACGGTGCCGCAAATGGCAATTTGGGTGGAGGACACACAAGGTAATTACTTAGAAACGCTGTACGTTACCAAGAAAAGCGCCACCAGTTCCTACATTGGCGAACTGTTCTCTGATGAGGAAGTAAGGCGGCCCGAGGCCCTACCCCATTGGTCTCATCAACGCGGCGTGGAGTCGAGCGATGGTCTATTGGTGCCCAGCAAAGCTGACCCTATGGCGGATGCGCTCACCGGTGCTACACCACTGCATCATTACGACCTTAAAACCACTTTGGAGTCTAAAGAAAGTCAAATAGTAGTCAAAATGGAGGTAAACCAGTCCTTTGACTACAATCAGACGTATCACAAAAACGCCTTCACAGACGACCCCATTTACAGCGGTTCAGGTAACTCTGCGCAACCGTCGTTAATCTACTCTGCAACCATCGATTTGGAGTCGAGTGAGCGCTACAGCTTTCTGAAACTGCTCGGGCGCGGTCACCATTCAGGCAAACACGGTGAGATTATTAGCGATGTAAGTGGAATCACGACCGCCAAAAACTTGGTAGAGCGAGTGATTATTGATAAAGGCTAATTGTCGCCAGGCTGAAGCATTAACTTAGGAAACTTAACGATCACTACAAACGCGCAAACGTCGTATAGAAAATGCATCGCCATAAGCAATAGAACGCTGTCGGTGATCAAATAGATTGTGCCGAACACCAGACCCATCAGGAATGTCATCAGCATGTACAACTTGGAAACAAAATGCGCCAAGCCGAACAACAAAGAACTGATCAGTAAACCGGCTACCCAACCCAGCCAATCGCCAATAACATTTTGAAAAAACACTCTGAACAAGAGCTCTTCACCAATGCCCGCCAACATTGAAAGCAAAAATATGCCGTGCCAACCTATGTTTTTAAATGTTGCCACCAAAAAACGGTGCATCTCGCGCAATTGAGGATGTTCTTTGTAGTATGCGGTGACAGCGCCCATGAGCAAATACAAAGCTGTCCCCAGCCCAAGACCTGCGGCTAATGCGGCGTACAGGCTATCGAAATTACCGCGCCACGAAAACTCAACATCAAAAAACATGAGCGACGCAAACGCTATGTTGAAAATCAAAAACGAAGTGCTCGCGAGATACCATAAATCAACGGGCTGATAACTGGCATTAAGCTGATCGCCGTCCATCTGTTTGATTTCAATGCGGTCCATAGCTACACGCTCCGCCACGCGATAGTGGCTTGGCGACCCGTTATGCCGTCGCGTCGATAAGAGAAAAAATGTTCGGCTTGAGTGTACGTACAGGCATCAGCATGACTGTAATCATTCACGCCCAAGTCTGCGAGCCTTTCACCCACAATAGCGTAAAGGTTACACAACCATTTTTGCTTAGCATTTGATTCGCCATGAGCTCCGTTTACGGGCTTCCACGCCGAGTCTGAACCACCTAGGACCTCACGCACCTCATGCCCTACTTCAAAGGCGTCTGGGCCAATACAAGGCCCCGCCCATGCCCAAATAGAGCTTGATCCGCCCAAAGCTTCTAGACCCGCTTCGATAATCCCCGCGGCCAAGCCTTTCCAACCAACGTGTAAATTCACGAAAGCGCCGGTGTCTAAATTGCCCATCGCTAACGGCAAGCAATCCGCGGTTAAAATCGCACACGGTAATTCAGACTGATCACAAAAAAGTCCGTCGGATTCGGGCGGAGTGAGCTGATCTACCGCAGCTGTTGCCGAAACAAT
>CAZOIG010000434.1:0-3484 GCA_964579235.1 uncultured Gammaproteobacteria bacterium | reverse complement strand
AGAATAGTGGGTTGTTCTTTATGGAGGGACCACTGGGATTCGAACCCAGGACACCCTGCTTAAAAGGCAGGTGCTCTAACCAACTGAGCTATGGTCCCGTCTGTTTATATGTGAGTTGCTGCAGGAGCCAACATTTGGCTTTGTAACAGAGGTTATTCTACAGATAAAATGTGAAAAAGTCAACGCTCGCCACTATTTTTAGTAACAGAGGTCATGGTATGATAGAAAAAACAAGTTGGAGAGTGTATGGCTGGTCATAATAAATGGAGTAAGATTAAGCGCGGCAAGGCTGTAGAGGATGCGAAGCGAGGCGCAACCTTTACGCGTATCGGAAATCAGATTGCATTGGCGGCTCGTTCTGGAGCTGACCCATCGATGAATCCGGCGCTGGCACTAGCGATTGAAAAGGCGAAAGCGGCTAATATGCCGAATACAAACATCGAGCGCTCTATTGCTCGTGTGACCGATAAGAGCGCGGCAGCACTGCAAGAGATTATTTATGAAGGATATGGGCCAGGAGGAGTGGCGGTAATTGTCGAGTGTGCAACCGACAACACGAATCGTACCTATCCAGAAGTTAGAACAGTTTTCACCAAGCGTGGCGGCTCTATTGCAGAAAAGGGTGCGGTGGCGTATCAGTTTGACCGTAAGGGTGTGATTGTCGTTAAGGCAAGCGGAGAAGAGGCGCTATTGACTGTACTTGATGCCGGCGCCGAAGATGCAAAAGAAGAAGATGGTGAGATTATTGTCTACACTGCGATGACTGATTTAGCTAAAGTGCGTGATGCGCTTAAAGAGGCAGGGCTAGAAATTGCCGATGCTGAGCTGAGCTATGAACCGAATACGACTGTTGAGCTTGATGAAGAAAAGCAGCAAAAAGCCATGGCTATGCTTGAAGCTTTTGAAGAGCTGGACGACGTTGTAAACACCTATACAAACTTAGCCTAAAAACTCCTACACTTGCACATCTTGGGCGTAAACCTGCGTCAAAAAACCACGCCGCATGTAGTGTACGGTTTAGGTTTTTGTGCTCGGTTTTCATCCCAAACTGCACTAAGTGTAGAAGTTTTTAATGTTACAACGTAGTATAAAGATATGATTTTCTTACTTACGAAAGCGATAAAGTGAAGGTTTTGGGGATTGATCCAGGATCAGGCATAATCGGTTTTGGTTTGATTCAAAAAGGGCGCAAGCCAAAGATGCTCGACGCTGGTTTGATCCGTACGACTATTGGCGATGAAGCACCGAGTCGATTGGTTGAAGTCTATGCGGGCATGAAAGAGCTCATTGCTGAGCTAGAGCCTGATGTTGCGGCTGTTGAAAAGCTGTTCTTTGCGCAGAACGTGACAACAGGTATGAAGGTGTCACAGTCGCGCGGAGTTATTTTACTGGCTTTGGCGGAGGCAGGAATTCCAATTTATGAATACGCACCAAATGAAATCAAGATGGCCATGACTGGCTATGGTCATGCCAAAAAAGCCCAAATACAAGAAATGGTAAAGGTGCAACTGGGCCTAAAAAAACGGCCGCAAGATGATGCGGCTGACGCGCTTGCGGTAGCACTTACACACCTTGGCCAGCCAGACTTTTTGACTAAAAAATGAGCCGGGTTACGGCGACTCATCGCTGCGTGTTCTTGTGAAGAGCTGAGCAATTCCTGTAAACTACCTATAAGATGATTGCAAGATTACGAGGGGAAGTTATAGAGCATGATAGCGCGCAAGTTATTGTAGAGTGCGCAGGCGTTGGGTACGGAGTGTATGTGTGTGTTGACGAGCAATCGTCTATGCCTGTCGGCTCCTCGTGTGACTTATTTATTGCTGAACAGATTAAAGAAGATGCTCATGAGCTATTCGGCTTTAATAAGCGTTCACGGAAAGACTTATTTTTGCTTCTTATTAGCGTGAACGGCGTCGGTCCAAAGGCAGCCATGGCGATTATGAATATTGGCTCAGAGGGTCAGGTACGTAATGCAATTGCAGGCGGTGACACCAAGTTTATAACGGCAGCTAAGGGTGTTGGTAAGAAGGTCGCAGAGCGAGCAGTGGTTGACTTGAAAAACAAGGTTGGTTTAGAGGCGAGTGATGATGCAACTGACTTTTTGAATGATGCGAGTGTGACTGACGAAGCAGTGGAGGCATTAACTGCGCTTGGTCATAGTGCGCAAGACGCTGCCGAGCTGCTTAGAAGTGTCGATAAAGCGCTGCCCACAGGTGAGCGTGTTAAACAAGCACTACAGGGGAGGCGATAATGGCGATTGAGCGTATTGTTGACCCGACGCAAGATGATGATTCACCTGATGAGAGCGTACAGGAAGAGCAGCGTATTGAGAATATTCTGCGGCCGACTGCATTTGATGATTATGTCGGCCAGGAGCGCATAAAGAAGGTCTTAAAGCTATCGATTGAAGCTACGAAAAAGCGTGGCGAACCGCTTGATCATATTTTGTTGTACGGGCCGCCAGGTTTAGGTAAGACAACAATGGCAAATATTATTGCCAATGAGATGGGGGCGCAGATTCGGGTTACAAGTGGGCCGGCGATTGATCGCGCCGCTGACCTTGCGAGTATTCTGACAAACCTCGGCGACGGTGACGTGTTATTTATTGATGAGATTCACCGCTTGAATCGTTCAGTTGAAGAAGTGCTGTACTCCGCTATGGAAGATTATGCGATTGATATTATGCTTGGTAAGGGTCCAAGTGCACGTAGCTTACGGCTTGATGTGCCAAAGTTTACGCTCATCGGCGCTACAACACGGACAGGTGCGCTGGCCGCACCCCTAAGAGATCGCTTCGGTATGCTGCATCGCTTAGAGTATTACACGCCTGATGAGATTGCTGCTATCGTGCAACGATCTGCAAAAATACTCGATTCTCAGGTACACCCAGAAGCTGCGCAATCGTTATCAAAGCGGTCACGTCTGACGCCGCGTATCGCTAACCGACTGCTTAAGCGCGTGCGTGATTATGCCGATGTGAATGGTGACGGTATTATTGACACTAAAACAACCGATAAAGCGCTAGAGCTGCTTGAAATTGATGATCAGGGTTTGGATCCTGCAGACAGGCTGCTCCTGGCTTCAATTATCACGAATCATGGTGGTGGGCCGGTTGGCCTGAATACCTTGGCAGCTGTTCTTGGCGATGAGGTTAGTACAGTTGAGGACTTTTATGAGCCGTATTTGATGCAGATAGGGTTCTTAGAGCGCACGCCGCGTGGCCGCAAGGCGACACCGAAAGCGTACAAGCATATGGGTGAGCGCTACGTTGATGGCAAAGCCAGTGAGCCGCCGCAGACTTCTCTGATATAATAAGCAGTATGAACCCAGCACGAGAGCCTCGAAGTGTACATACGACTATTGATCATACTGATGAAGATGAGAAGCGTCTGTGCGAAGTTTCAAAGCATCCGTTTGGTATCATTCTCTTATACATACAAACAATATTTGGCGTGGTCCTAGGTGTTGGACTAGCCTATTTCTT
>CAZOIG010000433.1:0-1893 GCA_964579235.1 uncultured Gammaproteobacteria bacterium | reverse complement strand
GATGCGATCGAGTAGCTTTTTAGGTGAATCGCTCTCGGCGTAACCCATCTTGAGCTCATCGCAAATGGTTTGCAAAAGCTCTGACTCGCTCAAATTGGCGTTTAAGATGAGCGCAACGTCGGTGTTTTCAGGCAGGTCTTGAAGTAAGGTTCGGCACAGGGTTGTTTTGCCCGTACCGACTTCTCCTGTCAGCACGATAAACCCCCCACCCTGACTTAAGCCGTAGGACAAATGAGCCATCGCCTCTTTATGCGACTGACTCATATATAAATATGAAGGATCAGGCGCGATCGAAAAAGGTCGCTCTGTTAAGCCAAAAAATTCTTCGTACATTTTTGGTACTACATTACCCGTTAATTCTTCACGCTGTGCCTCGACGACAAGCTAGCACTTCAACTGGCGCATCAATGTTAACTCTCGATGACATAAGGATGAGCCAGATCAAAAATTTTGCTTGCCCTTTATAGCCCCCTTTATCGCTACCCAAACAACGATTTAAGCGCGATTAGACGCGCTGAGCATGGTCGCCCCGACTTGACGTATTAGGCAGCCAAGTCAAAGAGGAGCGTACTGAGCGGTTGAGTATAGCTCAAAATAGAACTCTACAAACGTCTAGCTGAATCCGCTAGGCGAGCAAACAATCCCTCGCCTCGACCACCTAAGACGTGGCCTAGATCCTTCAACGCGCTGATCTCTGCTTGGTGGCGACGCAACTCATCTGGCGAAACAGAGATTGGTGCGGTGTAGCTCACCGTTGCCAGCTCTTTTGATAAAAGCGCTTGTTGTTGATGCGGCTCCAATTTGGCTTTAAGAGTTTTAGCCCCGCGCACCGGCAAGTTCACCACCGCGCCCAAGTTAGCGTAAACGTTTTCTACGGTTTTAAACTCTTGTAAGAGAGCAACCGCTGTCTTTGGACCTATGCCAGGCACGCCCGGAATGTTATCCACCGCGTCGCCACATAACCCCAAGTAATCTTGTATCGCGCCAGGCGGTACACCAAATTTTTGCTCTACACCGTGTTTGTCGAGCTGATTGTTTTTTGCAAAATCCCACCAAAAATCGCTCCCCTGAAGCAGCTGGGTTAGATCCTTGTCGCCGGTCACAACACCTGAGCGAAAGCCAAATTCTCGCATTTGCTTACAAGCGGTGGCGATTAAGTCATCCGCCTCAAACCGATCATGACCAACACAATAAAAGCCAGCCGCTTGCGCGATTCGCTTGCACCACTCGAACTGCTGTTTGAGCTCTGCGGGTGGCAGTTCGCGATTCATTTTGTATTCAGGGTATATCTCGTTTCTGAACGATGTAGTGAGGCTTTCATCAAACGCAATGGCTACATGACTTGCCTGGCTGCGTTCGGCGAATTCAGCTAAGAAACGAGTGAAGCCATACACTGCATTGACCGGCTGCCCATCGGCGCCGCGCATGCTGTCGGGCACAGAAAACCAGGCTCTAAAAATATAGATGCTGGCGTCGACCAGGAAAACGGTTTGGGAGCGCTCATCGAAAATCTTAGGCCGCGTTTTGGTTGCTGACTCTGATTAAATAAACTCGGCGTGAATCGGCATGGACAATCTCGAATCGGAAACCATCTATCTCGACCACCTCATCGCGCTGTGGAATATGACCCAATTGTTGCGAGACTAAGCCGCCGATGGTGTCACTGCCATTGTCGTGCAGATAGGCCTTGAAATACTCGTTAAACTCGTCGACGGGCAATAAGGCTTTGACGATCGTCTCGCCGTCATCCAACACTCGAATCAAAGACTCCTCTTCTTCGATATCGTGCTCGTCTTCGATCTCACCCACGATTTGTTCTAATACATCCTCAATAGTCACTAAGCCCGCGACATTACTGAACTCATCGACCACGATTGCCATATGGTTGCGATT
>CAZOIG010000432.1:0-2313 GCA_964579235.1 uncultured Gammaproteobacteria bacterium | reverse complement strand
AGTCAGCCACTTTATCTAGCATGACTTCTAGTTCGCCAGACTCCTCACCACTCGATACCATTTGCAACATCATTGCAGGGAACACTTTTGTATTTGCCATGGCTTGCTCAAGGCTTCGACCAGTGCTGATTTCATTTTTTACTTCAGATACGGCTTTTTGATAAACACGGTTACCCGTCGCAGAGCCGACGGTGTTCATGCCGTCGACTAGAGGCACGCCTGCACCAAAAATGATACCGAGAGTCCTCGAGAAACGAGCCAGAGATGATTTTCTCACGATTGTGCCGAAAATGGGCATACGCAAAAGTAAACGATCGATACCAAATTGTAGTTTTTCAGATCGCTTGTAGGCGTAACTAAAGCCATAAGCGCCTGCTACGACAACAGCCAGAAGTATGTACCACGAATTCTGCATCCAATGAGACATGTCTACAATCACTCGGGTCAAGGTTGGTAAGTCTGCGCCTACGCCCTGGAATAGGTCTTCAAACGTTGGGATAACAAAAAGCAATAATAGAATGCTCACCACAATTGCAATGATCAAAACTACCACTGGGTAAGTGAGTGCCGACTTAACCTTACTCTTAAGCGCTTCCAGTTTCTCGTTATAGGTCGCGACTCGATCCAGCATGGTGTCTAATTTACCTGATTCCTCGCCAGCTTCAGTTAGGCTAACAAAGAGTCGATTGAAGTGCTGGGGGTGTTTGGAGAGCGCAATGCTTAATGCAGAACCGGATTCAACCTCACGATGAATTTCCATCATGAGTTTTTCCATTGCTGCACTCTCATGACCTTTGCCAATGGCTCTGACGGTCTGTGCGATAGGAATACCGGAGCCAATCATAGTTGCCATTTGACGTGAGGCAAAGCTGATGTCTTCGGATTTTACTGGCTTGCTTCGAGAGAAAAGCGGCTGCGCTTTTCGCTTTAATTTCGTAACGCGAACCCCTCTTTGGCGCAGCATGGCTTTAGCTTGAGACAGCGAGGGCGCTTCGATATCACCGCCGACCGTCACGCGCTTCTGATTCACACCTTCCCAGTCGAACTCAAATACTTTTTGTTGTTTCTTCGCGGCCATAGAACAGACATTTACCAGAATTAGTGTGACCAAACTGCGGTCGTTAGTTGACTACCCCATGAATCTAAATCTTATACAGTAGTTCAGAAAAACTCAATCAGGTCGGCGCTCTCTTTTGCTGATTGAATTACTACTTATCGCGGATTAACGTTTAGCTATTGGTTACGCGCTCAATTTCAGCTAATGATGTGACGCCATCAAGTATTTTTGCCATACCTGCGTGTCGCAAGTCCATCACCCCATCTTCAATGGCGGCCAGCTCTATGTCTTTTTCGGTGCAGCCTTCCATGATTAGCTGCTTCATTTTCTTACTAAGTTGCATCACTTGAAACAAACCTGTTCGACCTTTATAGCCTAAAGTACAATTTGGACAACCGTCTGTGTTCGGTTCGTAGATTTTGTGCTGCTTAATTTGAGCTTCTGTAAAGCCGAACTCTATAAGAGTTTTTTCAGGAATGTTCGTTTCAATTTTGCAGCTTTTGCAAAGGGTACGTGCCAAGCGCTGCGCAACGATCAAGCTCACTGCTGACGCCACATTAAACGCCGGCACGCCCATGTTGAGTAATCGAGTGAGCGTGGCTGGTGCGTCGTTCGTGTGTAGTGTGGAAAACACCATATGGCCCGTTTGAGAGGCTTTAATTGCAATTTCCGCAGTTTCTAGGTCTCGAATCTCGCCGAGCATGATGATGTCAGGGTCTTGCCGCAAAAATGCTCGAAGAGCACTTGCGAAGTCTAGGTTCGCTCGTTCGTTGATGTTGACCTGAGTGATTCCGGGAAGCTGAATTTCGACAGGGTCTTCAACGGTCGATATGTTTTTCGTGGGGTCGTGGATCTTATTTAAAGCAGAATACAGTGTTACGGTTTTACCACTACCTGTTGGCCCTGTAATTAATACCATTCCATAGGGTTGGTTGATAACGTCCGAATACAATTCCAGTTGCGCCTCGGTGAAACCCAAAATATTTAGATCAAGGTTTGCCGAACTCGAATCTAAGATCCGCATGACTACTTTTTCACCGTATACGGTGGGAAGTGTATTTACGCGAAAATCAAATGATTTGTTTTGCGACACCTTGAGTTTTACGCGCCCGTCTTGTGGTGCGCGACGTTCGGCAATATCGAGTTTTGAGATGATTTTTATTCTGGCAATAATCCTAGGCGCCAGGTTGATGGGTTGCGACGTAATGTTATGTAATATGCCGTCGATCCGAAAACGGATCCGAAGTTCATACTCA
>CAZOIG010000431.1:0-3726 GCA_964579235.1 uncultured Gammaproteobacteria bacterium | reverse complement strand
TGGGCCAATCGATGCGGGGGCAGACGTAGAATACAAACGTAAGGCTTTCTGCGACCAAGTGATGTCTCCAGTTTCGCGACTGACTTGATGCACGACACCCTCTTTGTCACTCAAATACAAATAGCTGGCGTCATAACTGATTGGGTGGAACGACGAAACACTCGAGCTCCAAGCAATGCGCTGCTCACGGATATTGAGTGAATGCGTTACTTCTTGATAAGAACTGACATAAATACTCTGGCCAACCAATAACGGTTTTGTGTCCACGTCAGACAGTCGGTCGATCTCATTAGTGCCGCGCGGGAACGAGATAGGAAAATCCCACAACGCTCTACCCGTTTTAGCCTCAACTGCGGCGAGAGTTCCGTCTGAGAACCCTGCAACCACAACGCCCTGAAAGATCAGCGGTTCAGAATCTCCGCGCAAAGTTAAACGTGGCAGCTGGCGACTAATAGTCCAAAGGACCTCGCCATCGTATGCAGCCAAACCAAATACTCGACCATCTGCGCTGCGCGCAACCACGACGTCAGCATCGATAACTGGGCTAGCCAGAATCTCGCTGCTAAGCTGTGCTTCCCAGGCTACTTCGCCGTCACTTTGGTTCAAGGCGTAGACTTTGCCGTCATTCGTGCCGACCAACACCAGACCACTGCCTACACCAACACCGGCTGTGATGGTTTCCTTTTTAAGGCGCGAATCCCATATTACTTTGCCGTTTTGCGCATCTGCTTTAACGATGCGACCATTGGTTGAAGCCGCGTAAACAGAAGTACCCAGCAACGCGGGCGAAATAACCACGCCACCTGTTTTGCTGCCCTCACCTACACCAATTCTCCAGTTCTGTGAGATCGAGGTGGTCGACTCCACATCGGGCTTAACCGGCTCTTCATCCGCACCAAAAAAGTCAGAATCTTTAGACGAGCTGCCGCAGCCAACTAACACGGCCGACAAACCAATGAGTAAAATCCGCTTATAAGTTTTCATAGTATTGCTTCTACAGTTACTCGGTTATATGGGTATGCGATGTAAGCAGAGTCCAAACAATATCTGAGCTTGCTACAAGGCTAGAGAACTAGCTCTCTGAGCCGCTCGAGCGCACACCATTTTGCTTAAGTGTAAGGATTCGTGAATAGCCTGCATCGCTTGGCGCTAAGGCATCAATCGCAGCTTGATAACTCTCAATAGCGGCTTCATTTTGCCCAAGCTGTGCTTGTGCGTCGCCTCTTATCTCCATGTAGTGCGAGGTAAGGCCGTCTTCAGCCAAACCATCCAAGGCGGCCAATACCGCCTCCGCCTGACCTTCTTGACCTAACATAAGCGTGGCTTTACGTATATTGGCAGCATGCCAGACAGCGGTTTCATCGGCGTTATCCAGCACCCAATCTAAGGCTTCAATAGCGCCCTCGTAATTGGTGATAGACAAACGCTTAGCTCGCAACAACATAGCTTTAGCTGCGTAGGGCGTACTTGCATACTCATCACGGAGTGTGTCGATCTCTTGAGAAACATCTGCAAGCTCAGACTCTTCAGTCATCTCAACTACTTGTGAGTACATCAAAGACGCTTGTTCAGCTTTTGCTAACTGATGCTTTTGGTACTCGTCATAACCGTAAATACCGCCCAGACCAAGCACGATGCCAATGCCGATTGCGGGACCATTCTCGCGGATCCACTTTTTCGCGCGCTCGTCTTGCTCTTCTGGGGTGAGAAAAATATCGTCTGCCATAATAATTCGATTGTTTAAGTTTGCCGTCGAGCAAAAACGCCCGCGGTAATTTGAATGCCGCGATTATAGCGAATTCAGTAAATTAGTCACTGTCTCAATCACGTCATCTCGAGCGATGGTGATTTGTTGTCCTGGCCCTTCAAGCAAGTCCGCAAGCGCATTTGAAGCCATTGAGGCCTCTGAAGAACTCTCGGCTACCACTTTCCTCAAAAGTTTAATGACCACCACGTTATTTTCTAACTCAGATTCGCCTATAACCAAAGCCAAAAGAGCGCCGCTTTTATCCGCTTTTTTAAACTGATTCTTAAGCCCGGCATCTCCCATTGCCATGCTGGATTTGATCCCAGTCCCAGCCAATCGCGCACGCATCAACAATGCTTGTGATCTGGCTTCGCCAGATTCGGACACAATAAACACAGATTTGCTTAGCTCTTGATCACTGGATTCTGATTGTTCATCGAGGATTTGAATGAGTCTTTCCAGGCCCAACCCAAAACCAAATGCAGGAGTAGACTGTCCGCCTAGCTGCTCGACTAAGCCGTCGTATCGACCACCGCCACAAACCGTTGACTGCGCGCCGAACTCATCACAGATAAATTCGAACACCGTATCGTTGTAATAATCCAAGCCCCGCACCATTGTGGGGTTTACTTCATAAGCAATGCCAAGCACGTCTAAATGCCCTTTTAACGCCGCTAAATGCGCGCTGGACGCATCACTCAGAAAGTCCAAAATACTCGGCGCTTTGGCCACCAAAGCCTGAACTTGTGGATTTTTACTATCGAGAATACGCAAGGGGTTGGTGTCTAAACGTCGCACACTGTCTTCATCAAGCTGGTCCTTGTGCGCACTCAAAAACTCCGTAAGCGCTTCTCGGTAGCGTGTTCTAGACTCTGAATCGCCCAGGTTGTTAATTTCTAATCGCGTTCCCCTTAGACCCAAAGCTTCAAACGCTTGATGCGCCAAAGCAATAACCTCAGCCTCGATATCTGGAGTAGCCCAGCCGTAGCACTCCACGCCCAATTGATGGAACTGCCGATAACGACCCTTCTGCGGGCGCTCGTGGCGGAACATTGGTCCGCGGTACCAGAGACGTTGTTGTTGATTGTAGAGCAAGCCATTCTCAATACCCGCGCGCACTGCACACGCTGTGCCCTCGGGGCGTAGAGTCAGACTGTCGCCGTTACGATCTTCAAAGGTGTACATTTCTTTAGACACTATATCCGTGTCTTGCCCAATCGAGCGCGCAAACAACTGCGTACTCTCTACAATCGGGGTTCTGAGCTCTTGATAACCGTGGGCGTCCAAAATTCCGTTCAGAACTGCTTCCACTTCCTGCCAGCGAGCGGCCTCGGAGGGAAGGATATCGTTCATGCCTCGAATCGCTTTGATTGGGCTGACTTTTTTAGAACTCATGATGATTAACCGAAGGCTTTTCGATGAAGGCTACTTACTTGATTTGGGGCTGGGTTAGACGATTCCTTGCTGACTTAGTCAAGAGTTTAAGGCGCAGCAACTATGAACTTGGCGTAGGTACCTTGGCGAAACCCACTTAAATCGTACGGCTCGCCGTTCAAGGTAGCTGTTACGCCATCGATATTATCAATGTACACAGACATTTCTAAGGCGCTGCTGAGCACAACCTCGTTCCCGCCCGCGACGCTATTGTAAGCGAGACGAGTATTGTTTGAGTCGCGCACATCCAACCAGCGAGTGGCCGTGAAGGCCAGCACTAGGGTATTTTCAAGCGGAGCGCTTGCTTGTGTTGCGGTATCCTGAGGTTCTGCTGCAGAGGCGTCATCAGACTCTTCTATGGACGACTCCAAAACTACCTCAGAGGCCTGCTCATCGCTTAGGCTTAAGCGTTCTACCGAGGTCGGAGCCCCATCTAACGCGTCGGTTTGCGTAACACGATTATCTTGTGAAGAAGTGTTTGACAAAGCACTTTGCGTTCTGTCTCCAGTGCGGAATGACTCCAAACTTGCGGGCGCTATGAAGTA
>CAZOIG010000430.1:0-3507 GCA_964579235.1 uncultured Gammaproteobacteria bacterium | reverse complement strand
TGGGCTAAATACGTCTACCTCTTATATCGAAGGAGTTGAAGAGCGGAATCGTTTAGATGCCATAAACGCTGACCGCTCGGGCGAATCTCATGTAGACCGTTTGGTCGATGGCGTGGAAATCGCACTTTCGAATACCTCAACAGATCTGAGTAGGATAGAAGATCAACTGGCGCAGTTAAGTGATACGCAAGGCCAGATTAGTGACCGTTTAGAACGATTGGCGAGACGCTCCAAAAGTAGTTCAGACGTTGAGGCGGTGGCTTTCTATCGCAACCAAGACGGGGTAGATCATTTAAGCGATGCGTTTCGTGTTGAAGAATATGAATCCTTTTCTCGGGCGCTCGACGCGGTATATCTCAGTAGTGCTCGTGCAAATTCGGGCATTGTATTGGCAAGCTCGTCACAAAGTACCCGAGATACTGCGCAGGGGTCAGCTACGCGATCAGGTCGTCGGCAGTCTCAAACTGCTCAAGTGACTAAACAGTATGCGAGTTCGAAGCAAGTCATAATCAAGGCTCATACTGAGTTACTGCACGCTAAACTGAATTTGGGTATTAACTCTGACATTGGCGGTGTTGCCTCAGCCACGATTATCGGTGGGCAACATCATGGAACAACACTAATCGCCTCCGATTTCGATGTAAGGCAGCGTCACATAGCTATTACTTTTGAGAGCTTCTGTTTGTCCGACGGAAGGTGTGGTGACATCGAAGCCGTGGCGGTTGATTTAGACCAAGGTGTTGCAGGGCTTAAGGGCGAATACAAAGGTAACTATGGTATTCGTTTGGGCGGTGCGATTGCAGCGTCGATAGTAGAGGGCTACGGCAGGGCCTCAAGCTCGGGTATCGGTGCGGGCTCAATAATTATTGATGGACGCCTAATTTCGACCGAGAACCAACCCGTCAGTAGTCAACAAGCTCTTAAAGCATCTGCACTGGAGGCGGGCAGCACGCTTGGTCAATTCTTTCGAGAAATGGCTCAACGACCACCAAGAATCGAGAAACAGATTAGCGAAACGATTGGTATATACGTGGTCACCCCCGGAACATTGTCGCTTGATATGGATTCAGGTGATGAGCAATGGGAAGCCAAATGAACAATCAAAGCTTTTCAGAAACCGATATTGATCAAGAATGGCTTTGTGATGATCTAAGTGAGAGCGACCGAGAGCACTCAGACTGGCTGGATGATGAAGTAGATCGTGAGCACGTCGAGCAGCATTGTCAAAATGATACGGCTATTCTGAATGAGGAAGCCCCCCGCAACGTTAGCTTGGTGCGCTATTTACCGATTGGTGTTTTTCTAATAGCTATCCTGTTCTTCTTATTACCGCTGCTGGTCAATAGTTCTGTACAGCACCCCGATGCTAGCGAAGACCTATTTCCAAGCATTCAAAACCTCAGCGCGTCCTCGACAGATGATAGCGTCAGCTACGCGCGTGATGACCGTTCTAACGATTATTCAGTCGATAGTTTTGCAAGCGAGTCTCTTTCTCCAACTTCAGCCTCTTTTGTGTTTGGTGATGCCTCTTTTGTGTTTGGTGATGCCTCCGTATTACCCCATGAAGACTTTATAGCACTTGATAAAGAGCTTAAACGTGCGCTCGCTTCTGCTAGTCAGACTAAGCATGAGTCGAGTGCTAGTGCTGATACAAACCCCGCACCGCTTGAATCAAGCGAGGCGTTGGTTGCGATGCAGCGAGGCAATCCGCTGGTGCCGTCGAGCGATGTGGCGCTGCGTAAGGACGAATTACAAGACCAAGAAAACAGTAGCCAAGGGGCTAGGCCTGAGTCGGCCAACACCGAAACAAGGACTGCCGATGAGCTAAGACCAGTCTCTCAAAATGCTGATTACGTGTACGCCCGTTACTATGATGCTTTAAAGCTGGATGATTACTACGTGCTCGACACCACCGCACACAATTGGGCGCCTAGTTTCAGTGATAAACAAAAGTCTAAAAATGTGGATCGTTCGAGGCCCGCCAACCAAGGTTTTGGTCAAGCTGAGCACCCCCAAGTTCGTGCAGGTTTGTCTAAAACGGTCAAGCTCAATTATCGCTTCGAAGTGATTGATAACGATTGGTTCGCGGTAACCCGTTTGGATTGTCAGAGATACTATAAACAACTTGGCGATCAGCTGGATGGTTTTGGAATCATTAATAGACTCGAGCTTCTAAGCAGCGGCACGCGCATCTACTCAAAGTCAGGTGCTTACATGGATTCAGGCGAATTTCGGAATTGCTCTAGAGCAATACTAAGTAATGAGTTGGCCGCTGAACATATCACTGTGGAAGCAAAGCCGGTTCTTCGACTACCCAAAAAGATCGCTCCAAAGCCTTAATCCATTATGCAAGAACTCTTTGATACGGTTGTTACAACCTTTAACCCGCTACTCGATATTTTTGTAATGGTGTCGGGCCTTGCGGGCGGTTCACTCGTTTTGCTTGGAATGATTGGCATAGCTAGAGCAAATGAAACTAATGCAAGATCAGGGCAGGGCGTTTCGCGCTACTTGCGCTATGTGCTGATTGGGTCGCTGCTGCTCATCGCTTTCACATTGTTGGATACCACCTCAATGACATTGCTTGGTCAAGAGTCACGCAAAGTGTTGGACTATTCACTCGCACCAAACTCGGGCTTAGATGAGCAGAGTCGATACTTTTTGGGGGTCTTTTACGCGGTATTGGTATTGCTGGGTGCCTTCAGCTTTATCCGAGGGTGGCTCATCTTGAGCGGTGTTGGGTCAGACGCAAGAGTATCGCGAGGTTTGGTGTTCATTGTTGGTGGCACCCTGGCTATTAACATGGACGCTGTATTGCGGATATCGGCCAATACAGTGGCTCAATTTAACCCTCAACTGGCGGAAAACATTCAACTGTTTATCCCAAGTTGAACCTTTAGCACTGCATTTAATGAGATCAACATTTTCAACTACAAATAACTTGGAGAGAGACGCATGGAAGCGGAAATCAAAAAACAATCAAATAAACAGACAGTAAAGCCTCGTTTGCTTGATATACGACGGTTTAGTACTCGCTTAAAGTTTAAGCCAGGTACTGTTATCGGGCTGCGCGGAGTACTCATCTGGCTGGCAAGCTACTTACTATGGCTACAACCATTGCATGCTCAAACAACTACATGGAAGGGCGCTTTTGAGAATGTCAGTGATATGGGAGAGAGTGGTTCGCAGATGCTAAACATGCTGGCTGTCTTAATAGGTTCAGGCATGGCTATTTTTGGATGGATTGGCTTAACCAGCGAAACCAAGCGACAACAGCGCGGTGTTGTCGGTTCTTTGATTCTCATTATCGTGGGGGCACTGTTGATTGTTTGGCGCGTTGTTGTGCAAACCAATGTCAGCCAAATTTTTGGGGAAGGCACTGATGTCCCGTTTTTGGATAGCTAAACAGACGTTTTGAATAGTCCTGAGGTGACTGCGCGTTTGACGTATCGATCAAACGCGCACCCAGCAAATGGCTATGGTAGATCTAGTGCTCGCTGAGACTAA
>CAZOIG010000429.1:0-13777 GCA_964579235.1 uncultured Gammaproteobacteria bacterium | reverse complement strand
TTAAGCGACAAAGTCATCAAAAAAGCCTTTGATGCGATCTGTCCATGATGACGATTGCGGACTATGCTTGCTTCCGCCTTGCTTTAGGCTATCTTCCAATTGAGTCAGCAAGTCGCGTTGCTCTTTGGTCAGATTGACTGGTGTCTCTACTTGAACCTCGCAATACAGGTCGCCAACGAATCCGGCGTTACGAACGTTTTGCACGCCTTTACCGCGTAGACGAAACATTTTGCCAGACTGAGTGCCCGCCGGTATCTTCAGTTTTGCACGACCATCTAGGGTCGGTACTTCGAGTTCTCCGCCCATTACCAAAGAGGCGTATGAAATCGGTACGGTGCAACTTAAATCGACACCTTCGCGTTTAAAAATACTGTGTGGCTTGATTGAAACAGAAACGTATAAGTCACCGTTCACTCCACCACTTCCGGCGCTCTCACCCTCGCCCGATAAACGAATCTGATCGCCTTCATCAACACCCGCAGGGATCTTGACTGAGAGTTTCTTACTCTCTTTTACGCGACCCTGTCCGTGGCAGTCATTACATGGGTCGCTGATGATAGTGCCTTGACCATTGCACTGCGGACACGTCTGCTGCACCGAGAAGAAACCCTGCTGCATACGTACCTGGCCTTGACCTTGGCACGTACCACAAGTGCTCGGATTTGAACCAGGCTTGGCACCGCTACCAGAACAAGTACCGCAAGACGCCATGCGAGGCACAGTAATATTGACCTCTGTACCGCGTACTGCATCTTCTAAACTCAGCTCTAAGTTGTAGCGTAGATCGGAACCACGACGCTGACGTTGGCGTCCAGAACCGCCACCAAATATGTCGCCAAACACATCGCCAAAAATATCACCAAAACCGCCAGCACCACCGCCGAAACCACCAGCGCCGCCGCCACCGCCACCTTCAAACGCAGCGTGACCAAATTGATCGTACGCTGCTCGTTTTTCAGAATTCGACAGAATGTCGTGCGCTTCTTTGGCTTCTTTAAATTTTACTTCGGCTTCTTGGTCGTCAGGATTACGATCAGGGTGGTATTTCATAGCAAGGCGCCGATAAGCTTTTTTAAGCTCAGCCGCATCTGCAGATTTACTGACTCCTAAGACTTCGTAATAATCGCGTTTTGACATAATTTAGTTCCGAAAGTGGGAGCCGAAGCTCCCACGTACTGCATTAATACTTACCAGACTCGGCAAGCCTATGATTGCGACAAGGCACGCTTGTCGCAATCTACTTTAGGCTTTCTTGTCGTCGTCTTTAACTTCTTCAAACTCAGCATCAACCACGTTGTCGTCAGCTTGAGCGTCGGCACCGCCAGCATGCTCGCCCGCGCCTTCAGCGCCGCCGGCGTCTGCATACATTTTCTCTGCAAGCTTATGACTGGCTTCCATAAGAGTTTGAACCTTAGCGTTGATATCGTCGACATCATCACTCTTCACTGACTCTTCGACTTCAGCGATGGCAGCTTCGATAGCCGTTTTCTCATCGGCTTCTAGCTTGTCGCCCGCGTCTTCCATGGTTTTTTGAATACCGTTCACCATAGACTCAGCTTGATTACGCGCTTCAACCAAAGCCTTGGCTTTTGCGTCTTCCTCAGCGTGAGCTTCGGCATCAGCTACCATTGCTTCGATTTCTTCCTCGCTCAATCCTGAGCTGGACTTGATCACGATCTTATTTTCTTTGCCTGTGGCCTTGTCTTTCGCCGACACATTCATGATGCCGTTGGCATCGATATCGAAAGTCACCTCAATTTGCGGCGTACCGCGCGGTGCAGGTGGTATGTCGGTTAAGTCAAAACGCCCCAAAGACTTATTGCCAGATGCCATTTCACGCTCACCTTGCAACACATGGATGGTAACCGCATTTTGATTGTCATCAGCGGTTGAGAATACTTGACTCGCGTTGGTTGGAATCGTTGTATTTTTCTCGATCAATGGTGTGCGAATACCACCCATCGTCTCAATACCCAAAGTCAAAGGCGTAACGTCGAGTAGTAGTACATCTTTTACGTCGCCGCCGAGTACACCACCTTGAATTGCTGCACCGAGTGCTACCGCCTCGTCTGGGTTTACGTCGCGACGTGCTTCCTTGCCGAAGAAATCTTGTACTGCTTCTTGTACCTTAGGCATGCGCGTTTGACCGCCCACTAAAATCACATCATCGATTTCGCTGTTCGACAAGCCCGCATCCTTCAGAGCCACTTTACAAGGCTCGATGGTACGTGTAATCAAATCGGCTACTAACGACTCAAGTTTTGCACGAGTCAACTTAAGCACTAAGTGCTTAGGACCAGTTGCATCAGCCGTGATGTAAGGCAAGTTGATCTCAGTTTGTGAACTAGATGACAACTCAATCTTAGCTTTCTCAGCAGCATCTTTTAGCCGTTGCATAGCGAGTGCATCGCCTTTGATATCAATATTTTGGTCCTTTTTGAACTCATCCACCAAGTAATTGATAACGCGGTGGTCAAAATCTTCACCGCCCAAGAAGGTATCACCGTTGGTCGATAGCACTTCAAATTGATGCTCGCCGTCGATGTCAGCAATCTCAATGATTGATACGTCGAACGTACCGCCACCTAAATCGTATACCACGATCTTACGATCGCCGGTTTTTTGATCCATACCGTAGGCTAACGCCGCGGCAGTTGGCTCGTTAATAATGCGCTTGACGTCTAAACCAGCAATTTTGCCTGCGTCTTTAGTGGCTTGGCGCTGTGAGTCATTAAAGTAAGCCGGTACAGTCACAACCGCTTCTGTCACAGGCTCGCCTAAGAATTCTTCAGCCGTAGCTTTCATCTTTTGCAAAACGCGAGCAGACACCTCTGGTGGCGCCATCTGCTTGCCGTTAGCTTCTACCCACGCATCACCGTTTTTAGCTTTGACGATCTTGTAAGGCATCAAATCAACATCACGTTGAACGACCTTCTCATCGAACTTACGCCCGATCAATCGCTTAACAGCGTACAAAGTGTTAGTGGGATTAGTAACTGACTGACGCTTGGCTGGTTGCCCAACGAGTACTTCCCCATCGTCCGAAAACGCAACATACGATGGCGTTGTACGATCGCCTTCACTGTTTTCAATAACTCGTGGCTTATCGCCGTCCATTACGGCAACGCATGAATTGGTCGTGCCTAAGTCAATTCCAATAATTTTGCCCATTTCAAATACCTCAATAATGTGAACTTACAGCTCCTTTATGGAGCTTATAGTTTTGATTTCAATAGCTTTTTCTAAAAGCCAATAGCTTTAGTGCTTACTTGGCGACGACCACCATCGCCGGACGCAATAGCCGCTCATGCATGGTGAAGCCAGACTGTATAACGTTAACGATGCAGCCAGATTTAACCTCCTCAGACTCAACAATGCTCATTGCTTGATGAACATTGGGGTCTAGCGCGTCTCCAGGCTTAGCCTCGACTGCAACGATGGCGAATTTCGCGAACGCTGAATCAAGTTGCTTGAGCGTTATGTCCACGCCGTCTTTCATGCCTTTGACTTTGTCTTGCTCTTCGCCGTCTAACTCCAGCGCCGCGGCAATCGCTAGACTGTCGCGCACGCTTAAAAGCTCCTTCGCAAAGCCTTCGACTGCGAATTTGCGGCTATTAGCTACTTCTTTTTCAGCTCGGCGGCGAACGTTTTCTTCTTCTGCCTTTGCACGCACGTAGGCGTCTTTCATTGCGGCCGCTTCTTCGGCTTGTTTGGCAAGTTGCTCCTTCAGCTCAGCTAATTCGTCAAGCTCTTTGTCGCTGTCAATGGCGCCAGCGCCCTTTGCATTCGCGCTTGAATTAGCCGCCTCTGCATTGGTGTCAGCCTTAGCATCCAGTTCTTCGTGCAGCGCCTCAACTTGAGCTTCTTGCTCAGTTGGCTCCGGCATTTCGTCGGTTTTTTTTGTATCACTCATAAGCTTAGTAAACACGCGGTTTAAGGATGCGTGAATTATGGGGATCGAGAGAGTGACTTCAAGGCTCTATGTCAAAATTCTGTACTTTTTTGTAGCAATCGAGCGGAACTGGTTTCAGGGGTGCAAAAGTGAGGTACTCAAGCGAGGTACTTGGGTGAAATATTAAGCTTCCGCGCTGACGCACAAAACAAAAAAGGCGTGCCGATACCTAACACCAGGTTTCGGTATCAACACGCCCTGGGTTCAGCGCCTTATTGTGGGCGCTGAACTTTAAGCACTAAATTTTTATCACTTAGCGGTTAACACACACCTAAACGGAAAACGTATAGTCGGCGAACTGCTCGCGCAGCTTAAGCTTGTGTACTTTGCCCGTGGCGGTATGCGGCAGTTCATCAACAAAGGCAACCTCGTCTGGCAACCACCATTTCGCGACTTTGTCTGTCATGTACTCGACAATCTCATCGCCTTCGATCGATGATCCTGCTGCGCGAACAACCACCAACAAAGGCCTTTCATCCCACTTGGGGTGAGCAATGCCAATAACCGCGGCTTCGGCGACCTCAGCGTGACCCATTGCGCAGTTTTCCAAGTCAATTGACGAAATCCACTCACCACCTGACTTGATAACATCCTTGGTCCGATCAGTAATGGCCATATTGCCATCGGGATCAATGACCGCCACATCACCAGTGTCGAACCAACCTTTATCGTCTAAAGCTGATTCGCCTGCTTTGAAGTATTCTTTTACCACCCAAGGCCCACGGACTTTAAGTGCGCCGTAAGCTACGCCATCCCAAGGCAGCTCGTTATCGTTCTCGTCAACAATCTTCATCGACACGCCGAACACTGGCTTACCTGCCCTCACCCGCACCCGCGCGTACTCTTCATCGGTGTATTCTTCGCGAGGCTTAGACAAGCCATTAAAGGTGCCCATGGGCGCCATCTCGGTCATACCCCAGCCATTGTGGGTAAGGACACCGTGCTTTTCTTCAAATTCTTCCATAATGCTCAATGGGCAGGCCGAACCACCCACACCAACCCGCTTGAGCGATGGTATTTGCTTGCCTGATTCGCTTAGGTAATTAAGCAGACCCAGCCAAACGGTTGGAACCCCCAAAGCGAATGTCACTTGATACTCCTCGATCAAACTCTGCAATGTCTCACCATCGCCCATCATTGCACCGGGAAAGACTAGGCTAAAGCCAGAGAGAGCCGCTGAATAAGGAATATTCCAAGCGTTAACATGAAACATCGGCACGATTGGCATTGCCACATCGTTCTCACCGATACCCAGCCCATCGCCTGCGCTGGCCGCGTACGATTGCAGCACTAATGCTCGATGCGAATATAGAACGCCTTTTGGATTGCCGGTAGTTCCCGAGGTATAGCACATCGAGCATGCGCTGTTCTCATCCAGCTCTGGCCAGTCATAGCAAATACTCTCGGCTTCAAGCAGCTCTTCGTAACACAGGACGTTATCACCTTTGGTTTCAGGCATTGCGGCCTTGGAGGTCATAACAATAAACGCTTTAACATTTGGAATATGCTCCTTGATGCCCTCAACTAACGGAAGAAACATTGGATCAACCATTAAAAATTGGTCTTCTGCGTGATTAATGATGTAGATCAGCTGCTCAGGAAACAGTCTTGGATTGATCGTGTGGCATACCGACCCCATACAGGCGATGCCATAGTAGGCTTCCATGTGACGATAGTCGTTCCATGCGATCGTGCCAACGGTCTCGCCTTGCTTGAGTCCCAACTTTTTGAGCGCATGAGCGAGCTGCGCTGCGCGGTCAAAACACTCACGCATCGTGTATTCATGGCGCGGGTTGTCACTGGTGATGGATACAATTTGAGAGTTACCGTTAATAGTACGGCCGTGTCTCATCAAACTAGTAATAGTGAGCTGGTCGTCCTGCATGAGTCCGAGCATAGTTTTCCTCCAGATGTGGTGTTTACTGTTTAGAGTTAAGTCATAACCTTGGACTTTCTTCGAAGCCTCAAGAGCCAATAATAGACCTAATCCACCCAAATGCGAGTGAAATTACACAGTGATAAATGTTTTAAAAAGAGACCGACTTCAGGGATTTAAAGTCTAAGATCAACACCTTATGCGTGATGACACAAGACGCGAACGGGGTTTTAAAACCAGACCGGCGAGCTCAGCTAGACAATGCTATTAGAGCGCTCCACCGTGTACCAAGCCAACAGTGAAGCAACGGTTGTTGCTACAACAGCCAGTGCAATAGTGCCAAGGCTGACTGAAAACGATTCTGGTGATGATGCAACAGTGCTGACTTGCGTTGCTGAGCTGAGTAATTGATTGGCAATCTCGTTAGAACCAGTCAGTCCTTGACTGAACAACACGGCAAATAGAGACTTAAAGTCAATTAAGAACAAAGCCAACAAGCCTCCGATGGTTACCCCAAACAGGTCCAAGCTTAGGCTCAGTTTGCTGACTCGTTGTGGTTTGCTGGGTAGACCATTGATCACCATCTTAGTGAAGTTATCGTCCTGCAACGTCCCTTCGGCGCCGTGCGCAGCCGACGCGAATAAGCTCTCTAAGTCTGCAAAATCCATTGCCTCAGAGTCGCTCATATTCAAACCACTTAATCCCAAATCGAATGCCGACTCAGTATGGGGTGTCGTTGTTTTTGATTTATCGTTCATAACGTCTTCCTGACTTTATTAAAGCGTATAAATGTTGCCTTTTCAAGGCTCGAAACACAGCGCCTACGCTGGCTTCACTCTGTTTTACGTCTGTGGTTGCCATTCTTTTAGTCCTGCTTGAAGCTGCAACCGGCCACGATTAATGTGGGTTTTTACCGTACCAAGAGGAATCGACATCGTATTGGCGATTTCTTGTTGCGTATATTGTCTGTGTAAGAGTAAATGCAATACTGATCTTCTCTCTGGTTCTAGGGTAGCAAGCACTTCGGCCAGTTTTTGTTGCAAGCCGCTTTGCTGCTGACTCTGCTCGCTTTCAGATATCTCGCTGTTGTAAAAATTCTGTTCGTTGCTGCGATCATAGTTTTCATCCAACTCAACCGTATCCAGCTTTTTTTTGCGCACATGTTCTAAAAAAGTGTTGTAGCCAATTCGATACAACCAACTGGAAAACTGCGATTGCTGCTTAAAATTGTGCAATTGCTTAAACGCCTTAATAAACGCCTCTTGCGCTAAATCATCGGCGAGTGCCTCATCAAACTTACACAGCTGTCTAAGCGAATAGCGCAACTTTGATTGGTGGCGATTAACCAGCTCTGCAAAAGCCCTTTGGTCGTTTTTGGTGACCGCAAGATCAATCAGTGCAGATTCTTCAACATTTTTCATCGAAGGTGAACCGTGTACGCAGAGCGGCTCACATAGCCGCTCTACGAAAACAGTCGATTACGCGTTGTTCTTGTTATCGATAAAGTAGAACACTAAGCGGGCTAGACCCAACGCCAACGGTATCAAAGCTAATGCCGCAACCTCTGGCTCGCCGATGATGAAAAATGCAGCGCTTACGGCAGCGGCAACAAACACTAAGGTTAAACCAGAGCGCAATGGATTATTCGCAGTGCTTGTCTCTTCCAATAGTTGTGGCGGTACGTCTTTACCTGCCTCGACAAAACTACTGATAAGCTCTGCTTTTTGACGGCGCTTTCGGTAAGAAAAGTACAAGACCATCAAAACGATAATGATGGGCATACCAAGCGTTAGCGATATCGCCAAGATTGGTATGATCAAAGCGCCACCCCAATCATCACCATTTATGGTGATTGCTCGAAAATCGCTATCTGACAGCTTCTCTTCTAACTCGGCGCGTTCTTCTGCATCCAGCTCCTCGAACTCAGCGGCAATCTCATTCGCGACGCGGTCTCCCATCATCCCACGCATGAATTCAATAAACTCTTCAGTGCTGTTTGAGTCAACTTTAGAACCGCTACCAGCAGAATCACTGCCGCCTATGCGTACCGTTATATCCGTTTCAACGTTCTCGCTCTGTTGAGCCAATGCTGGCGCTGTGGCTAGCATGCTCAATGTCATGACGAAAACTAAAGTTAAGTGTTTCATTTTGTTCTCCTTAAATACCAAACAGGACCTTTTTGACCTATCTGAACACTTTGATGCGTACTAATCCGATTCGGATTCAAAAATACCGCTTTTTCGGGAATATTTAGTGTGGAACTTGGCGAAGAAATCCAAAAATCGCTCTAATCGCTGCTTTTATGCGGTTTGAGCGGAGTTCAGTCACTACACGTAAGCTTAAATCACCCAGAATTTGGCCGAAAAACAGCCGTTTTAAGCTGCTGCGCGCGATTTTAAAAACTCGACCACTTTGTCACCAAAATCAGAAGTCGAGATCATAGTAACTCCGGCGCTAGGCTTGGACAGATCCGAGGTTGAAAAACCATCGGCAAATACGCTTTGCATGGCATCCCAAACAGCCCTCGCCTCGTCGCGCATGCCAAAGCTGTATTCAAGCATCATCGCCATTGAGCCGATCATCGAATACGGATTGGCAATACCCTGCCCTGCAATATCAGGCGCTGATCCGTGAGAAGGCTCGTAATAAGCTTTGCCCGCCTCGCCTAAACACGCCGAGGGCATTAAGCCTAGAGACCCCAAAATACCGCCACCCTGGTCGCTCAAAATGTCTCCGAACATGTTTTCCATTACCATCACATCAAACTGCGTTGGGTTGAGACACAAAGCCGTGGCGGCGGCGTCGACAAGATTGTGTACCACTGTGACATTCGGGTAGTCTTTTGCTACTTCATCTAGCACTTCATTCCACAACACGCTGGACTTTAAAACATTGCTTTTGTGGATATTGTGCAATACGCGCTTACGCTGATCAGCCAACTCAAACGCTTTCACTAGAATATTGCGGATTTGATCTTCGTCATACTCCAGCACCTCACGCACATAGCGCTTACCTTCAGGCGTTTCCCCAACTTCTTTATCACCAAAGTACAAACCGCCCACCAGTTCGCGCACCATGATCATGTCGATGCCGTCGCCAATGACTTCTGGTTTTAGCGGCGAGAAGTGGCTTAATGACTTTGGCAGATAAACCGGTCGGTAATTAGCGTAGGTATTCAGGCGTTTACGCAATGGCAATAGCGCGCCACGTTCTGGTTGTTGATCAACGGGAATTTGCTTTGACTTCTCGTGATCCAAGCCAATTGGACCCTTTACGACAGCATCCGCACGGTCAACTAGCTCCTGTGTTTCTTCTGGGAAAGACGAACCATGCGTAAACCACGCGCTAGCGCCAAAGGGCGCTTCGACCAAATCAAATTCAACATCGTTTTGAGATTCAATTTGGCGCAGGACTTTGATGCCCTCAGCCATGATTTCGGGGCCAATCCCGTCACCGGGGAGAATTGCGATAGTGTACTTTTGAGTCATGGTTAATTGTTCGCTAAATAATTTTGCACGGAACCGCACGCAGTTCGTAGGTTTTCATAAAATAGCCGCGAAGTTTAGCTGATTTGTTGGGGTTTACGAAGCACCAATCCACGGGATTGCGCGATAGTGACAATTAACGCACCATAGAGCTTCTCGAAACCATCAACTTGCGGAATACCCAATGGAAACCCAATTTTTTCTTGCGACCGTTTTCAATCTCGGTCTAAACCTGCTCTACACCTTGCTCGCCCTCATGGTTGGTGTCGTAGCGCTGCGAATTGTGGACAAACAACTTCTCAAAGACGTGGATATCCAGCAGCAATTGCAAGAAGGCAATATGGCCGTAGCCATTTTCGCTTCGACTATTCTGATATTCGTTGCGATCATCGTCTCGTTTGGTTTGAAAGGTTAATTTGTCTGCTCGGCATCGCCTCAAACCGGTACGCGACACCGTTTGCAAATACATAAAATAAAAAGAACTTGGACCAGCCTAGACTCTCACTTTGAAAACTCTAATCAATAGCATCTTGGCGATATTGGTTCTGCTAATTCTGCTCGAAGCAGAAATGCGCAGCATTGTTTGGAATGATCCGGCAACCCAAGAACTATTGGATAAAGCGCAGATCGCGGATGAGTCTTCCCTCAGCATTGCCGATCTCGCGCAACTGCTTAAAGCCGAACAAACCAAAGTACAACGCGGCTTTATGACCTCTTTGCGTACAGGTGACAGAATGACGCAAACCATGCTGGAACGCGGACTGGCCGATACGCCTGCGCACAAGCGCTTTTACTCCTATGTGTGGAACGACTCAGCCAAGAATTTACTCGCATTGAGCGCTGTTGGCTTAGACAGCAATCCTTACTTTGCGAATAGTTTTTTAGTCGGCTTTGTGCCCTTCGAACTGAACAATGCCTGGCAGCCTCTCGCCCTATTAAGTATGCGTAAGACCTATATGTTTGATCACGACCAATACGGTGCACAATACGAGGACGTCTGGCAGAACAGTCAACAAGCCTATATTCACAGCCATGGTGATTGCGAAGACCACGCGATCCTACTGGCGGATTGGTTAATTGGCCTGGGATATGACGCGCGAGTTGCCGTTGGTGAAGTCGCTGAAGGTGGCGGCCATGCCTGGGTAGTGCTGTTGCTGGAGCAAAACACCTACATCCTCGAAGCCACGTCCAAGCGTGCACCTAAGTCGGTGAATGATTTTCTACTGGCTGATCGCGCAATCACTTACTACCCTGAAATTCAGTTCAATCGCGAACAGATTTGGGAAAACACCGGTTCGAACCTGACCACCCGCTACACTGACGAAAAATGGGTGGAGCGCGCGCACTTCACATCTATTCGTCGAGCCTCCGACACAAGAAATTAAGCCGACGGTGTAGCAAAACCAGTCGGCGACGTATAAGAAATAGGCTAAGGGCGTCGGTGAATAAGCCTAAGCCACACGGGCTGCCTTATTTTAATTCGCACCGACTCAGCACCACTCCATTAGGGTCAGCGTAAATCCAATCGCCTGTATTGATGGTTTGCCCAGCAAACGTAACCGGCACATCTAGGTCGCCCAGCCCGCGCTTTTCGGTCTTCATGGGATGGGTATTTAAGGCTTTCACGCCAATCTCCAAAGCAGCAATTTCTTCACAATCACGAATGCAGCCATTGATCAGCAAGCCTGCCCAGCCATTTTTAGCGCCGTTTTCAGCGAGCATATCGCCAAGGATTGCGCGTCGAAGTGATCCGCCGCCGTCCATGACGATAACCCGACCCTCACCCGGTTCGTCTAATAAGGCTTTAACCACTGAATTATCTTCAAAGCACTTAATCGTTATCGCTGGTCCGCAAAAACTCGTTTTGCCGCCGTAGTCTTTGAACAGTGGATCAAGAACTAAAACATCATCTGGAAATTGATCGCATAAATCAGGAGTGGAAAGCATGCAGTACCTCGCTAGATGCTAAGCGGATTATTCAGGTTTAGGTCGCACATTGACGTGCTCAAATGGACAATGCCTGCAAGCGTTCCCACAGCAACGCCCACGGCATAAGTGGTACTCCTCGGTAAACACCATCAAACCATCTTCAAAATAGTAGTGCGTGTTTTCTATCAGTTCAGGAATCGGCCAAACGCGCGCAACTTGCGCGTCTGCATTAGAATCTTCAGGTCGATCGAGACTAGTCTTTATGGTCATTGAAATGCCGCAATACGCTTAAAAACGTATGACATGGAGTTGATTTGCTTATGTAAATAATACCGAAAAATCCGACAAATAAACGCTCTATCCATCGATTTTCACTACTCAACTGAGTGATATTAGACTTATTGTTAATTGACAAGCGCGGTGGATTTGCCGAAACTGCGCGCGTCTTTTCGCAATCGAGTAAAAAACGTATGAGCACTTCTCCGGGAAAACGCTTTCGCAAAGCACTTGTTGACAACCAACCATTGCAAATTGTGGGTACGATTAACGCGTACACCGCTCTGATGGCCACCAAAATCGGTCATCAAGCAATCTATATATCAGGGGGTGCTTGCGCTAATGCATCTTATGGTTTGCCTGACTTAGGTATGACCAGCATGAATGACGTGCTTGAGGATGCTCGGCGCATCACCGCTGCGGTTGATACTCCTTTGCTTATAGATATTGATACGGGCTGGGGTGGTGCATTTAACATCGCTCGTACGATCAAAGAATCCATCCGAGCTGGGGTGGCCGCTGTTCATATGGAAGATCAAGTAGCACAAAAACGCTGCGGGCACCGTCCCAATAAGGAAATTGTGAGCTCGGCCGAGATGGTTGACCGCATCAAAGCGGCTGTAGATGCGCGCAATGATGATGATTTTTTCATTATGGCCCGTACCGACTCCTACGCGATCGAAGGTCTACAAGCTTCGATCGATCGAGCGGGAGCCTATCTTGAAGCGGGTGCCGACGGCATTTTTGCCGAAGCAATGGCATCGCTCGACGAATACCAAGCGTATAAAGACCAATTGGATGGCCAACTCTTAGCCAATATGACTGAATTCGGTATGTCGCCTTTGTTCGACAAACAGGAACTGGCTGAGCATGGTGTGACCATGGTGCTTTACCCGCTCACAGCGACCCGCGCGATGAACAAAGCGGCCGAAATGGTCTATCAAGATGTTTTAGACAAAGGCCACCAGCGCGATGTCGTTAGCGCGATGCAAACTCGAGAAGAGTTATACGATTATCTCGACTACCATAATTACGAACAAACACTGGATGCGCTGTTTTCGTCAAAATAGACGCGAACCAATCATTACAGACCAGTACGAGTAGGATAAGACCAGTTTCAAAAAGGGAGAAAAAACAAAATGGCTAAAGATTCAAAATTGGGTGGCGCTGGACTGCGCGGACAAGTAGCAGGACAAACAGCTCTCTGCACAGTGGGTACGCAAGGTTCAGGCTTAAACTATCGCGGTTATGACGTCGATGATTTGGCTGAAAACTGCGTATTCGAAGAAGTCGCACACTTGATCTTAAAGGGTCATTTGCCAACTCAAAACGAGCTTGACGCGTATCAGAACAAGCTAAAAGGATTACGTGACTTACCCGAGTCGCTAAAAGCCACTTTAGAGCTTATTCCAGCGACGGCTCACCCTATGGATGTGATGCGCACAGGGGTCTCCATGTTGGGTAACTTGGAACCCGAAACGTCGTTCGATCAGCAAAACGATGCGGTCGATCGCGTTTTAGCTTTACTGCCTGCAATGGTGGTGTATTGGTACCGTTTCTCGCACGACGGCGTGCGGGTCTCTACGGATACAAACGCAGCAACCATTGGTGGACACTTTTTGCACATGTTGCACGGCGCAGCCCCCCCTAAACTGCACGAGCAAGTCATGAACGTATCGTTGATTTTGTATGCCGAGCACGAGTTCAATGCCTCAACCTTTAATGGCCGAGTCGCGGCTTCAACGCTGACTGACATTCACTCAGTCATTACAGGCGCCATTGGTACTCTGCGTGGCCCATTGCATGGTGGTGCTAACGAAGCGGCTATGGAGATGATCGAGCAATGGACTAGCGCTGATGAAGCCGAAGCCGGCATCATGGAGAAGCTCGCCAATAAAGAGCTGATCATGGGTTTTGGTCACGCGGTCTATAAAGAACGTGACCCACGCAACGCGATTATCAAAAAGTGGTCTAAAACACTCTCAGAAGAAGCATCAAGTACCGTGCTGTATGACGTGAGCGAACGTTGCGAGGCGGTTATGAAACGCGAAAAAGGCATGTTCTGTAACGCGGATTTTTTCCACGCCTCAGCGTATTACTTCATGGGTATTCCAACCAGCCTTTTCACGCCAATATTCGTCATGTCGCGGGTAACGGGCTGGTCAGCACACGCGTTTGAACAGCGTGCAAACAACCGTATTATTCGCCCGAGCGCTGAATACACTGGTCCAGAACACCGCAAAGTGCCTAGCATCGATC
>CAZOIG010000428.1:0-5328 GCA_964579235.1 uncultured Gammaproteobacteria bacterium | reverse complement strand
ACCAAAGAAGATCGCGAAAAAGATAATGGCCAACATGTCGCTACTCGCCATCGCCTGAAAGACATTGGACGGCACGATGCCGACCAAAATGTCTGAGAACGTTTTACCCGCTTCGCGCCCAGCAAATTCGCCGTCGAAGGGGATAGTCATGTTCTCACCAATTCCAAAAAACACCGAGAATGCGATAGCGGTGGTGATTGCAATGGCTGTAGTGAGTAAATACAGAACGAATGATTTAGACCCGATCTTGCCCAGCAGTCTAATGTCACCAATGCCGATAATGCCTGGGATCAATGAGAATAAAACCAATGGGACCACAAGCATTTTTAAGCCGTTGACGAAAATCTGCCCGACTACATAGAAAAGGCCGTTAATGATGTTGGCATCAATCCATGGGTGTGCGGCGAATCCTGACCAGTTGAGGCCGAGACCCGCGGCGATACCTAGAATGAGGGCTAAGAGAACTTGGTTAGCGAGATTCATTGAACTGACTCTTTGTTGTTTTTAGATGTGTTTAATATTTTGAGTGTAGTCGATTAACAAGCCTCAAGCCAACGTTGGCCAAAAACCTTTGTGTGCCGTGAGTTGACTCCAATTTTTTTGAGGTAGGCAATACAGAAAGTTAGAGTTGAATTAGGCACAAAAAAAGCGACTCAAAACTGAGTCGCTTTTTTAGTTTAGAACTTAAGTGTTCTATTTCAGCTATGCTTACTTAAGAAACTTACCAGCTAGACCGGCTAGTCCAGAAAGTCCACCGACTGAGTCTAATAGGTTGCCGCCGCTTGAAGACTTATCAACCACTTGTGGCAACATTTCACGCAAACCAGCAAGGAGGTCGTCTTGATTAGCGCCTAATTGAGAAGCCGCTTGCTTGAGCTTGTCGCTGCCTAGCAATGATTCTAATTGTGATGGCGAGATATCGGCATTATCACCATCGCCCAACCAAGATTCGGCGATATCAGCCAATCCACCGCCTTGTAGGCTGCCCACGATCGCGCCAAGATCAATTCCTTGTCCACCAGACCCGCCTAGCAAACTGCCAACAACAGATTGAAGTAAGTCATCATTAGTATTCGCTGAATTGCCCAGTTTTGATGCAAGAACTTGAGTCGCTAACTTCATCATATCCATGGTAAACATTCCCTCATATTGGATTTAAATTTACGCGTTGATTCGCGCTTTTCGCTATTATTCATTAAGTAAATAAAAAATACACTCTAGCCATGTAAAAAAATGTGTCAGTCAGCTGCTGCGCAAGCTGAAAACTTCCTTAAAAACAAAGGCTTTTAGGCACTAAAACCTGTTGAAACTCCTTATTGGGTTTGATATTGTGCGCATCCCTAAATAGACGCGTAGCTCAGTTGGTTAGAGCACCACCTTGACATGGTGGGGGTCGTTGGTTCGAATCCAATCGCGTCTACCAGAATTTGTTGTATCGAGCAGCCGATTCAGTGTTTGGAGTAGCAGGCTTGGCTTGCTGTTTGAGCGGTTTAAAACAGGGCTCAAATAATCCAGATTGTGCTGATGTTGGTTTAAGAGCTGCTCTAAAAAGAGGGTCGTATCAGAGTTTAGATTTTTTCTAAGTGGTTGATAAGACTCGTTATTTTGATTATTGAAGAGGTATTACCATAGCCATTAAGAAACAGCAGCGTATCAATAGTGATATTCGAGCAACTGAAGTTCGAGTTATTGGTGCAGACGGAGAACAAGCGGGCATATTGGCTTTAGCGGACGCATTGCGTTTAGCCGAAGATTCAGAGCTCGATTTAGTAGAGATTTCACCAAACGCTGATCCACCGGTATGTCGGGTAATGGATTATGGCAAGTTTTTGTATGAAGACAGCAAGCGCAAAGCCGCTGCTCGTAAGAATCAAAAGCAAACGCAAGTTAAAGAAATTAAGTTCCGCCCTGGTACAGACATCGGCGACTACAACATTAAGTTGAGAAAGTTGCGGGAGTTTTTAGAGGACGGTGACAAGACCAAAGTGACGATTCGTTTCCGCGGGCGCGAGATGGCGCACAAGGATTTGGGAATCCAGCTTTTGAAAAGAATCGAAGCGGACTTAGAAGACGTCGGCGTTGTTGAGCAATTTCCTAAATTGGAAGGCCGACAAATGGTGATGGTTCTAGGGCCTGCTAAGAAGTAAATAGAAGTAAGTAGCAGTACCAGCAGTATTTGGGGGAGACCCCTTATTTCGGGCCGAAGAAGTCAAACTTTTAAACTTCATTCGGCTATCAAAGACGGCAACTGGCAATTAAGCCTGGAGATATCATGCCTAAAATTAAAAGTCACAGCGGCGCTGCCAAGCGCTTCAAAAAAACGGGTAGCGGTAAGTTCAAACGCTCTCAATCGCATTTGCGTCACATACTGACCAAAAAATCGACTAAGCGTAAAAGACATTTACGCAGTCCTGCACTGGCTGAACCAGCCGATGCAAAGTTGATCAGCCGTATGTTGCCTTACGCATAAGCCAAACCCCTAAAATATTGAGAGAAAGACATGCCTAGAGTAAAAAGGGGCGTAACCGCCCGTGCTAAGCACAAAAAGGTCATTAGCCAAGCAAAAGGCTATCGCGGCCGCAATAAGAACGTTTTCCGCGTTGCCAAGCAAGCGGTAACACGCGCTGGCCAATACGAATATCGAGATCGTCGTACCCGTAAGCGTCAGTTCCGTCGTTTATGGATTACACGAATCAGTGCTGCCGCCAAAATGAACGGTATGAACTACAGCCGTTTCATCAATGGTTTGCACAAAGCCGAAATCGAATTGGATCGTAAGGTTCTTGCTGATATCGCAGTTCACGACCCAGCAGCATTCGCTGATCTGGCTGAGAAAGCCAAAGCCGCTTTGGCCGCTTAGTCAGAGAGCAGATAAGTGCGCGAGCCGCTTGCATTAGCTGCTGCGCACTAACACTGGTTTTATACTGATGAAAAAGGAAGGCTTTGCCTTCCTTTTTTATCGTATCCAGTTTGTTTTTTTAGTCAGTACCTGGCGACGAATGCGTGATCAAGAACCTGCACCAACGCGCGGCTAGTGAGTTAAAATCAGCCTTGGCCTGAATTACAATTAGCGACCGCTATACCAATAAACCCATAAAGTGTAGTCACTACGGATACCCAAATGGATACCCAACTCGAATCAAACCTCCAAGCGATCTTGGACAAAGCCTTAAGCGCCGTGGCGCAGGCGAATAGTCCAGCCGAGATGGAATCGCTGCGCGTGCAGTATCTTGGCAAGAAGGGTGAGCTGACCCAGCAACTCAAGCAAATCGGTGGTTTGCCGCCCGAACAACGTCCGATTTTTGGTGACAGAGTTAATCAAATTAAGTCTGAATTAGCGACTGCGCTAAATGCTCGTAAGACCGATTTAGATAATCAAGCCCTCGCCGCAACAATCGCTAACGAGTCGATTGATGTCAGTATGGCAGGCCGAGGTATGGGCAGCGGGGGCGTGCACCCAGTTACTCGCACGGTGCAGCGTATTGAAGATATTTTCACTGCCATGGGCTTTGGCGTTGCCAAAGGGCCAGAAATTGAAGACGACTTTCATAATTTTGAAGCGCTTAACATTCCTGCAGAACACCCTGCGAGAGCGATGCACGATACCTTTTATGTTGACTCGTCGCACATTAAGGGTAGTAACAATAGCGCCGATGAAATACTGCCCGAGTCGCATTTATTGCGCACTCATACATCGCCCGTGCAAGCTCGATTTATGCAAAATTCTGAGCCGCCGATCAATATCATCGCGCCTGGCAGAGTGTACCGTTGCGACTCGGATGTAACGCACACCCCAATGTTTCATCAGGTCGAAGGGCTGATGGTAGACGAAGGTATTTCCTTTGCTGATCTAAAAGGAGTGCTCACCAGCTTCTTGCAACAGTTTTTTGAGGCGGATTTATCAATTCGTTTGCGACCCTCTTATTTTCCGTTTACTGAGCCTTCAGCCGAAGTTGATATCAGCTGTGTGTTTTGCACCGACGGTTGCCGAATCTGTAAGCACACCGGCTGGATCGAGGTATTAGGCAGTGGCATGGTGCACCCCGAGGTGTTTCGACACGTTGGCATCGACTCTGAAAAGTACACCGGATTTGCGTTTGGTTTGGGCGTTGGGCGTCTAACTATGCTGCGCTATGGCGTCGATGATTTACGCCTGTTTTTTGATAATGACCTAGATTTCTTGGAGCAATTGCAATGATCGTTAGTGAACAGTGGTTGCGCGATTGGATTAGTACCGACCTGAACGCAGACCAAATTGCCGAGCGACTTACGCTTGCTGGTCTTGAAGTAGATGGCGTAGAACGTCTGCCTGGTTCGATTGATAACTTGGTGGTGGGGCATGTGCTTTCAGTAAGCAAGCACCCTGACGCAGACCGACTCAATCTTACTCAGGTCGATATTGGTGGTGAAACGCTTGATATCGTCTGTGGTGCGTCGAACGTACGCGAAGGGCTGTTGGTTGCGGTGGCTACAGTTGGTGCCAAGCTTCCCAACGGTTTGAAAATCAAAAAGGCTAAAGTGCGTGGTGTCGAATCAAACGGTATGTTGTGCTCGGCGTCTGAGCTTGGTTTGGAAGAAGACTCCGCTGGTATTCTAGAACTCGATGAAGATGCGGTATTGGGTCAACGTGTTGATGAATATTTGGGCTTGGACGACGCCCTCATTGATATCGACTTGACGCCGAATCGCGGCGACTGTTTAAGCATACGTGGAATTGCTCGCGAGCTCCGAGTGCTGGCCGATGGCAACTACCATCCGCTGGATGTGTCGCCGCAAACTGACCTAAGTGATGACTCGATCGGTATTGATATAAACGAACCTGAACGCTGTCCAAATTATTTGGCACGCGTGATCAAAGGCATCGACAAGTCTGCATCCACGCCGTTGTGGATGTGTGAGCGTTTGCGACGCAGTGGTTTGCGCCCGATTAGCCCAATTGTGGATATCACTAACTATGTCATGCTCGAGATGGGTCAGCCCATGCACGCATTTGATCTGTCTAAGCTTGATAGCCACATTGTCGTTCGGTGTGCTAAGGCCGGCGAAACCATCAATTTGCTTGATGGCTCGAAAGCGACACTTGATGCTGAGACCTTGGTTATTGCGGATGCAAAAGTACCCGTCGCCATTGCCGGAGTAATGGGGGGCTCAGACAGTGCAATTGATGACGACACTCAAGACATAGTGCTTGAGTCCGCGCATTTCACACGCAAATCTGCAGCCGGTACGGCGCGCAAGTATGGTTTGCATACGGATTCATCGCATCGCTATGAGCGTGGTGTGGATCCGCTGTTACCCGCTGCTGCGATGGAGCGAGCGACTGAGCTC
>CAZOIG010000427.1:0-9378 GCA_964579235.1 uncultured Gammaproteobacteria bacterium | reverse complement strand
AAGTAATTCTCCAAACTCTGGATCTGCGCTGTCTCCACGAAATCCCAAATAGGGCGGGTGAGATCAATTGTGTTGCGACACATAATTTCCTGAATAATGTGCGCGCGCAGAACATCGTCGTTGTCTAGGGTGACGCCTCGCGCGATCGGCAACTCACCTGCCGCTAAGGCTTCGTTGTAATGAGAGATCTGGGTATGGTTTTGTGCGAAGGAGGTATTGAATTGCGAAATAGCGCTTGCGCCCACGCCAATCAAATCTGTCGCGGCGTGGGTGGTGTAACCTTGAAAATTACGCTGAAGGGTGTTGTTTAAAGCCGCCTGCGCCAAGCGGTCGCTGCTGAGTGCAAAATGGTCCATGCCGATGTGCTGATAGCCTGCGCCCAGGAGTGTTGTGCGAGTGATTTCAACTAACTCCATGCGCTCTTCAACTGAGGGAATTTCGCTGGCCTTGATCAGTCTTTGTGCTTTGATGCGGTCGGGTAAATAGGCAAAATTGTAGGCTGCTACGCGGCTAACGCCGGCTTCCACAACGCGATCCAGCGTATGTTGAAAACTACTTGCGGTTTGCTGAGGCAGGCCGGTAATCAGATCAACATTCACTGAGGAACTGACACTTAGTGCCGCTGCGATAACGTCTAGCGTGTCGCCTTCATCTTGTACGCGGTTCACTGCTTTTTGCACATTGGGCGCAAAGTCTTGCACACCAATGCTGAAACGGTTGAAGCCGATCGCCGCCAGTTTTTCTATGCCCTTAGGCCCAATTGAGCGAGGGTCGATTTCTATCCCAATCTCGACTTTTGAGGGTAGGTCTAGATGAAAGCGTGTGGCAATTCTTTCGACTATTTCACCTAATTGCGGCTCATCCAAAAAGTTTGGTGTGCCGCCGCCAAAGTGAATTTGGCTGAGTCGACGGTCGTTATCGTAAAGCTCGGAGCGAATATCTATTTCGTGTAAGAGGTTTTCTACGTACTGATCGACCTTGGTGTTTCCCGCCTGGGTGATGACCTTATTGCAACCGCAAAAGTAGCAGAGCGAATGACAAAACGGCACATGCACGTATAAAGAGAGGTTACGTGGCATCAATGCTTGATTAGAAGCATTCGCTAAGCGGTGATAGTCGGTTTGCGTATAGCAATCGGAAAATTGTGGAGCCGTGGGATACGAGGTATATCTCGGTATGGCCGCCGTATAGCGCTCTAGCAATGCCGCTGGAATATCAACAGCGGTCACGGGTTGGTTGTTTTTGTCTGGCATGGTCGCACGCAGCTTGATTAGGATGTGCGTAAGCTTAAAGCTGCTAACCCTGCGTTAAATTGATCTAGATCAAGTCTCATCATCTTCGCTGAGTAAATAATCCCCTCAAGCTAAAACTAAACCTGCGCAAAGTCGGTCACTACTAATGTGGTTTGACTCATACAAAACAACGCAGGCCAACAACAAAAGGTGAAACATGAGTGAGAGCTTGATGCAGCACGGACCCTACCACGATAAGGTCGTGCGTCAATTTACGTTAGTCACGATCCTCTGGGGCGTGGTTGGAATGCTGGTCGGGGTGATTCTCGCAGCACAACTGGCTTGGCCGGCGCTGAATTTCGATATTCCCTGGTTGACCTACAGCCGTTTGCGCCCATTGCACACCAATGCGGTGATTTTTGCGTTTGGTGGTAGTGCTCTCTTCGCTACCAGCTATTACATTGTACAGCGCACCTGCCACACCGAACTGTTCGCACCCAAGCTTGCCGCATTCACCTTTTGGGGTTGGCAAACGGTGATTGTGCTGGCAGCAATTACTCTACCGCTTGGCTTTACGCAGTCTAAAGAGTACGCCGAACTGATCTGGCCGATCGATATTCTGATCACTGTGGTTTGGGTGGCCTACGGGATTGTCTTTTTTGGGACCATCGTTAAACGCAAGATGCCGCACATTTACGTTGCGAATTGGTTTTTTGCGGCGTTCATTATCACTATTGCGGTTCTGCACATCGTTAATAACTTGGCGATACCAGTAAGCCTGACCGAGTCTTACCCGGTTTTCTCGGGTTCGGTGGATGCGATGACCCAGTGGTGGTACGGACATAACGCGGTAGGCTTTTTCCTAACGGCAGCCTTCCTCGGCATGATGTACTACTTTGTGCCTAAACAGGCGAATCGTCCGGTGTATTCCTACCGTTTATCAGTGGTTCACTTCTGGGCTTTGATCTCAATTTACATGTGGGCGGGGCCTCACCACTTGCACTACACAGCACTACCTGATTGGGCGCAGTCTCTGGGTATGGTCTTCTCGCTAATTCTATTGGCACCATCGTGGGGCGGCATGATCAACGGCATGATGACGCTATCGGGCGCGTGGCATAAATTGCGCGACGACCCAATTTTGAAGTTCATGATTGTGTCGCTGTCGTTCTATGGCATGTCTACGTTTGAAGGCCCAATGATGTCGATCAAGACAGTCAACGCTCTCTCGCACTACACCGACTGGACTATTGGTCATGTGCACTCAGGTGCGTTGGGCTGGGTAGCCTTTATCGTCTTTGGATCAGTCTACTCAATGCTTCCAAAGCTATGGGGCAAAAAAGAGATGTACAGCATTCAATTGATCAATTTGCACTTTTGGGTGAGCACGATCGGTGTGGTCATTTACATCGCTTCCATGTGGATTGCGGGCGTAATGCAGGGCCTGATGTGGCGCGCAGTAAATGATGACGGTGGTTTGAGCTATGCGTTCATCGAATCGATTAAAGCGACTTATCCGTACTACGTCATGCGCTTGGGCGGCGGCCTTCTGTTCCTAATCGGAATGCTGATCATGGTGTACAACGTGTACAAAACCATTACTGATACAGAAGCGGAATCCAGCCTTGAGAATCAAGCTGTTAACGCGGGAGTAAACGCATAATGAAACACGAAACTATTGAAAAAAACAGTGCCCTAATGGGCGTCTTGATCGCTTTAGTGATCAGCGTGGCGGGGATCGCTGAGATTGTTCCCCTGATGTTTCAGGCTCAGGTGACGGAGCCAGCACCCGGTGTTGTGCCTTATCCAGCTAAGGAACTGGCGGGGCGCGACGTCTACGTGAGCGAGGGTTGCTACAACTGTCACTCACAGATGATCAGACCCTTTGTATCAGAGAGCCTACGTTACGGCCCAACATCGTTGGCGGGTGAGTCGGTTTACGACCGTCCGCACCAATGGGGTTCTAAGCGGACTGGCCCTGATCTAGCTCGAGTCGGTCAGCGCTATACCGATGAGTGGCATCTTGCCCACCTCATTAATCCGCGCGACTTGGTCCCTGAGTCCAATATGCCCGGCTACCCCTGGCTGATGGATAAAGAAGTTGATGGTGAATTGATCACGACCAAAATGAAGACGCTGCGTTGGTTAGGGCATCCCTACACCGATGAGCAAATCGCGAACGCGGCCGCCGACGTTGAAGGCGTTACTGAAATGGAAGCACTCATCGCTTATCTGCAGTTTCTGGGTGTGGCCAATAACGGGAGAGCGCAAAAATGATGACGACTATTAATGGCGTGATGACCGGGGTCCTCTTGGTGCTGTTTGTCGGCATCTGGATCTGGGCTTGGAGCTCGCGTAACAAAAAATCATTCGACGAAATGTCTAAGCTGCCATTAGAAGACGGCGGTTCAGAAAACCCTGATTCGACAGGAGAGAAATCATGAGTAATTTTTGGAGTATTTTTGTCATCGTCCTCGTCGTCGGTAACATTCTTGGCATGGTTTGGTTGTTGTTCGCAACTTCAAAAAGTCCCGAAGCGGATGAAGCTGAAACCACGGGTCATGAGTGGGATGGGATTAAAGAACTGAACAACCCTTTACCGCGCTGGTGGTTGTGGTTGTTTGTACTCACCATAGTCTACGGTGCTGCTTACCTCTACTTTTACCCTGGCTTGGGTAATTACGAAGGCAGCCTAGGTTGGTCTCAACAAGGACAGTACGAACAAGCCAAGCTTGAGAATGACGCGCGTAAAGCCACGTTTTATGCCGAGTTCGATGATCTTGCCATACCTGCACTAGCAAATAATGCTAAAGCGATGGACTCGGCTGAGCGTTTATTCGGTAACAATTGCGCGGTCTGCCACGGTTCCGACGGCGGTGGCGCTAAGGGTTTTCCAAACCTAACCGATGCCGACTGGTTGTATAACAACGACCCCGCTTCTTTGGTGGCGACACTCACCAACGGCCGTGCTGGCTTTATGCCAAACCTAGGCTTAAGTGACGCAGACATCACGGTGATGACTTACTACGTCAAGCACTTAAGTGGCGAAGAGGTCAGTGAGCACGTTCAAATTGAAGGCGCGAAACGATTCGCAACCTGTGCGGCCTGCCATGGCCCTGAAGGCAAAGGCAATAAAGCGCTGGGCGCGCCAAACTTGACTGACGATATTTGGTTGCACGGCAGTAGTGTGGCCGAAATTGAAGACATCTTGCGCAACGGTAAGCGTGGCAATATGCCCTCATTTAGCTCGACCCTGTCTGAAACTGAGATCAAGCTATTGAGCGCCTATGTTATGTCGATTTCGAGTGAGTCCGATACGACTGCAGCAACTGCAGCGGGCGGCGAGTAATGTCGCGGCTTGACGACAAAAAGGAACGCCTCGTTACCATTGGGGTGGTGCTGTGGGTGTCCTTTTTGTCGGCATCGCTTGCAACCATGTTGTTCTTTGCAACCTTTGACCCACTTGATCTTGGCGACATCACGACTTACCCAATTTCAATTGATCGCATGAGCGGCTACAGCATGGGTTTTCTACTGTTTTGGTCGTTGTTGATTATTAATAGCGCAGTGGTGGTGTGGTTGGCTCGCCGCCCGAGCAATACAGCTGATTGATGAGCGCTAATTCCATTTTTGAGCTATTGAAGTTGAGCAACTAATGTCGGACTCTTTAAACAAAATACCTGTAGAAGTTTCTCTTTATGAAAGTAACGAGAAAATTTACCCCCGTGAGATCAAGGGTTTGTTTCAAAGCATGCGCTCAATGTGTGTGTATGGCTTGCTTGGTTTGTACTACATTTTGCCGTGGATTCAGTGGGGAGATCGCCAAGCAGTTTTGTTTGATTTGCCGGCACGAAAGTTCCACATTTTCTTTCTGACCTTCTGGCCACAAGACTTTATCTTTCTGACCCTGCTATTGATTATGGCGGGCTTGTTGTTGTTTTTCGCTACGGCTATCGCGGGACGTGTTTGGTGTGGCTATGCATGCCCACAAACAGTTTGGACCGAAGCCTTTATCTGGATGGAGCGGTGGGTAGAAGGCAGTCGCGCTCAGCAAATGAAGCTAAGCGCAGCGCCCTGGTCACTGGAAAAGGTGCGTAAGCGCGTGAGTAAGCAAGCTCTATGGCTCAGTTTTTCGCTGTTTACTGGCTTAACATTCGTGGGCTATTTCGTGCCGATCAGCGAACTCTTCGTGCAGTTTTTTAGTTTTGAGTTGGGCGGCTGGGCTTTGTTCTGGGTGCTGTTTTACGGTTTCGCCACCTACGGCAATGCCGGATTTATGCGCGAGCAGGTATGCAAATACATGTGCCCTTATGCACGTTTTCAAAGCGCGATGTTCGACAAAGATACCTTGATTGTTGCTTATGACGCCAAGCGTGGAGAGCCACGCGCGAAAGGTAAACGCGACAAAAACGGGGAAGGAACCATAGACGGCGAACCAAAGGGCGATTGCATCGAGTGTGGTATCTGCGTGCAGGTGTGCCCAACAGGTATCGATATTCGAGATGGTTTGCAATATGAGTGCATTGCTTGCGCAGCCTGCATTGATGGCTGCGATGAAGTAATGGAGAAGGTTGGCTTGCCTAAGGGTTTGATTCGCTACAGTACTGATGCCCAAGACCAAGGCGAAGAAAAAACCCTTAGGCAAACCCTTTTTCGCCCTCGAGTCATTATTTATTCGATTATTCTCTCGCTTTTCGCCGCAGGTTTCTTAACGGCGTTGGCGCTTCGATCCAATTTTCAGGTGGATATTCTGCGCGACCGAAATGCGTTCTATCGTTACTCGCAGCAAGGTGAGATTCAAAATACGTATCAAATTAAAATTATCAATAAGAGCGAACTCGACCAACAATACTCTCTGACTCTAAGCGGACTGGAGCAAGCCAGCGCAGCCTGGTCTAAAGAATCAGCCCCAGGTGTTTCGCGCACGGTTCCAGCGGGTAGTATCGGCGATTTTTCAGTCACCGTGAGTTTGCCAGATACAGCTGAATACAAACGTTCTCAGCTCATTGAATTGGGGTTTTCAGAAACCTTAGGTGACAACAAAGACAGCATCTCTGAGCCGGCGCGATTTTGGGGGCCGGTAAATGCGTCGCGCTAAACAACTAAACAGTAAGACAACTTGGGCATCAAAATGAAACAACACATCAAAAATGGTCAGATTAATTCCGCGGCGAATCAAAGCGAAGTTTCGCCAAAATGGTACAAGGTTGGAATGGTTTGGCTAATGCTGGCCTTGCCTCTAACCGCGGTCGTTGCCTCTTTGACTACGGTCAGTATCGCTTATAAGAATAAGCCGCAGATTGTTGCTGCACCGCAGAGCCAAGCTCATGCGGTTGAACAGGTTAGTGATAAGTAATTCGTCGTTCATGGCCCTCAGTAGTGGCTGATCTCTCCTAAAGTTCGCGCTAAGATCCGAATGAAGGCGAGCAAGGTTGCTTGCGGTTGGATTCGGGTCGGTTACACTGCGCAGACTCTCTATTCGCATGGCCCAACTCTAAATTACGGATTAGATAATTCAGTGACCGTTTCAGCTAAAGACGCTAGCCATACTGAACAGGGTGCGCCCGAACTGTGTTACCACTGCTTAGAGCCAATCCCAAAGTATTGCACTATCAACACCGTGATCGATGGTGTATCTCGTCCCATGTGTTGTATCGGCTGTAAAGCGGCCGCTGATTTCATCAGTCAACGTTCGCTCAATCGCTTTTACGAGCATCGTGATCGAGTCGATGCGAAAGATTTTTTCGGCAGTTTAAATTCTCAAGAAGCGGCATCGAATTTGAGTGATGAGTGGCTGTTCCTCGATCAGGTCGACGGACAACGGTATTCAGAGTATGTGCAAAGCGGTTCTGGCGGCATCCGCACGATCAGCATGATGGTCCATGGCCTGTATTGCTCGAGTTGTGCTTGGTTGGTCGAAAAAGCTGTGCATTCCATTTCGCGCGACACTCGAGTGCATGTTGAAGTTGATGCTTTGAAGGTTACGATCCAAGTCAGCGACCCCGCGGTTCTTCTATCGGAAATACCCCGAACCATTGCCCGTTTGGGATATCGTCCCGAGCTGATTTCTAGCAAGGCTTGGTTTGATCTCGATAACACTCATAAGTTAGAACGCTCTGCTGCATTACGACGCCTATTAGTTGCTGGTTTTTGCATGATGCAGGTCATGACGTATGCGGTTGGTTTCTATATGGCCGATGCATCTGAACAAGGCATGCTGCCAACTTATGAGCGATTTTTCCTGCTGGTCAGTATGTTAGTCGCTACCGTTGCCGTGTTTTATTCAGGTAAACCATTTTTTACTAACGCGTTGAATGACCTACGTAATGGTCATTTTGGGATGGATGTGCCGGTTGCCCTTGCGGTGGGCGGCGCTTACTTCCCTAGTGTTTACGTGGTACTCAGCGATGCTCAGGCGAGTTTGGGTAATGAAGTCTATTTTGACTCGGCAGTCATGTTCGTTTTCTTTTTGTCGATTGGCCGCTACGTTGAAATGCGAGCCCGCCATCGACTTGCCGATTCAAGTGGTGAAGTAAATCGTATGCTGCCCAAAAGCATTGAGGTCACTCGTGCCAACAACGGCAATCCCGAGCAGCATGCAATTAGTCCCAACGACGTTGTTTTGGCCGATCAAATTACTCTAAAAGCCGGACAAGTCGTGCCGTTTGATGCGCGAATCCTTGAGGGTGAGGCAGCATTCGATGAATCACTGCTTTCAGGTGAGTCGCTGGCGGTAAATCGAGGTGAAGGGGATCAAGTTTTTGTTGGTTCGCGTTTGTTGACTGGCGAAGTAAAACTCACTGCTATTAAGGAGTGGACCGACTCTTCGCTATTTAAGATTAATCAATTGGTGCAGAAGGCAAGCGCGAATGTCGGCGAAACCGCTTTCTCACAGGTCGGCCGTTCGTTTGTCTTATGGGTTTTGATTCTTACCGCTTTGGTTGCGGGTATTTGGTATGTGATTGAGCCTGAGCGCGTGTTTCAAATTGTGCTAGCCATGCTGGTAGCGTCATGCCCCTGTGCGTTTTCTCTGGCTGCACCAGTGGGTCGCACTGCCGCGGCTCACACGTTGCGACGTAACGGTATCCTATTAGCCAATGCTCATGCACTGTCCAGTGCCACTCAAATCGACACTTGGTTATTTGATAAAACTGGAACGTTGACGCTCGGCAAACCCAGCATCGAACATGTTTTAGTGTTTGACGAGTTGGATCAACACGCTTGCCTAACAATGATTGCAGACGTCGAGTCTCATTCAGAGCACGCCTTGGCTGCCGCGTTCACCAGCTTTCGGAGCGAGTTAGGGGCAGAGAATTTACTAGAGCAGTTTACCGATACGCCGGGATTTGGCGTGCATGCAATCTATGCAGGCAAACCAATCTGGATTGGTAAGCGAGCATGGGTATTGAATAACGTTTCCAATCAAGCTGCTGTAGATTCGCGCAAGCAAGACATCGAGCAGCTCCGTACAATCAGCCCCACAGCGAGTGAAGTTTGGGTGGCGTACGACAACAAGCTCGTCTGTATGGTGTTGTTGAACGATAGCTTACGAGCATCAGCGCGCACCATGTTGGCCAATTTGAAAGTGCGAGGCGCTGATATTCAAGTGCTCAGTGGCGACAAGCACTCGGCCGTGGCAGGTGCTTGCTCTGTGCTTGGTATTGATTCGTATCGCGCAGAACTTTTGCCCGATCAAAAGCTCTCCTCTCTACAAAAACTGCAGGCCGAGGGGCATCATGTAGCGATGGTTGGCGACGGTGTAAACGATGCGCCAGTATTGGCCGCAGCAGATTTAAGTGTGGCGTTGGCAACGGGTAGTGAGTTGAGTAAATATCATGCAGACATTATTCTGTTAAACGGTGATCTTGATCAAATTGGTCGACTGCTTGACGTTGCCAAACTAACGGGTAGGGTGACCCGTCAAAACTTGAACTGGGCATTGGCCTACAATGCTATTGCGCTGCCATTGGCGGCCTTTGGCTATTTGAACCCGTGGCTTGCTGCATTGGGTATGTCGTTCAGCTCTTTGCTGGTTGTACTCAATGCACTGCGTATTCGTTCGTCGTCCTTCGGGCGTAGCCCAAAGGCTTAAGCCGCTGTCTTGTTGGCAGATGATATATTAAACCTATGCTGTCTTTTTCGCGAT
>CAZOIG010000426.1:0-4568 GCA_964579235.1 uncultured Gammaproteobacteria bacterium | reverse complement strand
CTTGGTCGCGGCTGCCAACGTGGCAATTGAGTTTGACGGAATGTCCGCAATTGCTGAAGCATTGCGTAACTCTTCGCCTTACATGCAAGATCGAGCGCTTACGGGTCCAGATAACTACGCGCAAATTCCAGAACTTGCTGCACGCGGTAAGCAAAGAGTGGAGTTGTTTTTCGACCGTCTCAACGAGCAGCTTAAAGACAAACAATTCTTGGTTAATGATCATTTCCGTTTGGCCGATATCACCGCCGCAGTGACGGTGGATTTCGCGCGAATCATCAAAGTTAAGGCACAGGATCATCATGCCGACCTGGTCCGCTGGCGAGCAGGTCTTGCGGAGCGACCTAGCTTTTCTCTCTAATTAAGCTGAGCTTATTTTTCGAGACGAAACATGGGTCTAGCAGTAAGCATTGCACAAGCTTTTGGCTTGATCGCTATGATTTGGACATGGTTTGCACGTAACAGTGCGCCATCCAAAGCCAGGCGGTTTTACACTGGCCATCTGGCTGTTACAGCTCTCAGCCTACTTGGGCTCTGGAATATTGCGTGGTATGGGATGCGTAATGTTGAGACGTTTTGGGGGCAGGCGGCGGTGATTACCGGTGTCATAATGCTGCTTGGCGCGTTGCAGTTAAGCGAACGCCGTATTCTCTTACCCAAGCTGGCGGTATTTATCGGCTTGATCGCTAGTTTTACTTTGTACGCGGTGACCATTGTTCGTCTTAATTTGGGCCTTCCCATCATCAACTGAGATTCTCTTTATTGAGCGCTGGTCTTCGCAGAAAAGTTCGACAAGGCCCAAAACAGAATCAGACATCTCCTAAATCCTCTGCTAAACTTTTCTTGATCCTCTGCTTAGCCTCGTGCAGTAGCGGACAACACTGCCCAAATCGCTTAAGCCTTACCCATTAGCTTGAGTAGGGCTTTGATCGGTAACTAAGACACACCTCAAGGTGCACACCTGAAGGTGCGCACCCCAAAAGGAGACATCAATGCGCTTATCCACCTCTAACAGCCCGCATTGGGCAGCGGTTGCGGGCTTATTGCTCATTCTCGCAGCCTGTCAGCCGTCTGACCAATCCAGTGATTCAGCTCAATCTGCGACCGAGGCTACAAGTTCAAACGGCTCGAGCGAGTCAATGCAGGTTTTTTGGGGCGATACTCATCTGCATACTTCAAACTCGGTGGATGCCTTTGGCTTTGGTGTTCGACTTGATGCCGAACAAGCCTTACGCTTTGCGCGGGGTGAAGCGGTGACAGCCACTAAAGGGGAGACGGCAAAGCTGGCTCGACCCTTAGACTTTCTAGTCATTTCAGACCACAGCGATGGTTTGGGGCTTACCAAACAGATTTACGAAGCGCCGAGAATCTTTATACGTGACCCACTGCTGCGCAGTTGGTGGGACCAAATGCATGAGAGCGAAGAGGGCAGCCTTGCTGTCACGCGGGAGTTGATTACTCGCGTTGCACAAAACGATATGCCTGAGCACTTAGTTGATGACGAAGCGCAATTCAAACGCGTGAGTAAGGTGTGGAAGGCGCACAACAAAATTGTTGATCGCTACAACGAACCCGGCGTATTTACGGCTTTTTCGGGTTTTGAGTACACCCCCATGCCCAACGGTAATAACTTGCATAGAGTCGTGATGTTTCGTGACGATCGTAAGAAAACCAACACGGTTGTGCCCCTGAGCAGCATCAATAACCCAGACCCAGAACAGCTCTGGGCATGGATGCAAGAATACGAGGAGTCAACCAACGGGCGCGTCTTAGCGATGCCGCACAATAGCAATATTTCCAATGGCCTAATGTTTGCCATGGAGCGCCTAGATGGCTCGCCGATTGATGCTGCTTACGCTAAGACTCGAGCACGTTTTGAGCCTGTGGTTGAGATTACGCAGATCAAAGGCGACAGCGAGGCACACCCTTTCTTATCACCCAATGATGAGTTCGCCGCCTTTGGTAATGCGGCTTGGGAAGACTGCAACCTAAGCTGCGACCAGCAAACCATGCCGCAAGATTTAGCCGGCAGCTACGTGCGCGAAGCACTCAAGCGGGGACTAGAATTTGAACAGCAATTGGGGGTCAACCCATTTGCCTTTGGGGTGATCGGCGCAACTGATAGCCATACTTCACTGGCTACTGCAGATGAAGATAACTTTTTTGGTAAGCACACCAGCGTCGAATTAGGTGTTAAGGATCGTTATAACGCGGCGCAAACCCTGAACGATAACTCTGACCGACTCGGTTGGCATTACCTTGCCAGTGGTTACGCTGCAGCGTGGGCAAAGAGTAATACTCGTGAAGATATTTTTGATGCGTTTCAACGTCGCGAGGTTTACGCAACCACCGGCCCGCGTATGCAGGTTAAGGTGTTTGGCGGTTATGATTTTAGCCAGGCTGATCTGACTGAGGATATCAGCCTCGCAGGCTATGAGCGCGGTGTACCCATGGGTGGAGAATTATACAAAGCCAGCGACGCAAGCCCTACCTTCTTAGTTGCGGCACTTATGGATCCATTAGGTGGCTCGCTCGATCGAGTGCAAATGGTCAAAGGTTGGTTGGATGCAGAGGGCGCAACCCATGAAAAAATATATAACCTAGCTTGGAGCCAAGCGGATAACCGCTCGCTGGATGAGCAAGGCAAACTCCCGCCTGTGGGTAATACGGTTAACCTTGAAGACGCGACGTGGGACAACAGTATTGGCAGTACCGAGCTAAAAACCGTCTGGACTGACCCAGATTTCGATCCAGAGCAAAACGCTTTCTACTATGTGCGTGTGTTAGAGATACCGACGCCGTCCTGGCCTTTGTACGATGCGCTTCGTTATCAGTTTGAGCTGGGTGAAGAGGTACGCAAGTTTCAACAAGAGCGAGCCTACACCTCTCCAATTTGGTACAAGCCTGTGGACTCTGAGCATGCTATGGCAAGTGTGAGTGAACTTTGAGTTGCCCTCTAGCTTTGGAAACATGAATAAAGTAAATCGAGCAAGGTCATGAACACCATTCTTCGTGACCCGCTGCTTCACTGTGTGCTGATAGGCGCGCTAATTTTTGCCTATTTTGAATGGTTTAGTCCTGCTGATGAGGGCGACCAAGCAACGATTACACTGTCAAAACAAAGCCTTGAAGCCATGCAGCAAAATTGGCTGGAGCGTTGGCGCCGACCGCCCACTGCAGCCGAGTTTGAGAGTCAGATCGCGGCAACCATCCGCGACGAGGTGTACTACCGCGAGGCATTGCGGCTGGGCTTGGATAAAGACGACGCCGTGGTGCGTAACCGTTTAATCCAAAAAATACGGTTTATGCACAGTGAAACGGTTGAGGAACCCAGCGCCGAACAACTGCAAAACTGGTTTGCAAGCAATTCTGAGGACTACCAAGCCCCGATGCTGTTTTCTTTACGCCAAGTCTATCTCGGCCGTGCCGGAGAGCGCATTGAATCCGCGCCAGTCTTAGAGACCCAAGCGGACTTTCAGGCACTCGTCGAGCGACTTAATAGTGCGAACAGTGAAACAGTGGATCAAATAATCGCTCAATACGAGCAGTGGCTTAGCGTACCAGCCTCTTTTAATGGCACTTCTGCGAAAGTCTTGAGTCGACAATTTGGTCAAACGTTTGTCGATGGATTGCTTGAGGCCGAGATCGGCGTTTGGCACGCGCCGATTGCATCAGGTTTTGGTCAACATCTGGTGCGGTTGGACTCACGCGAATTAGGCGCGCCTTTGTCTTTGTCTGACCCCAGCGTAAGGCAGCGCGTCGAGAATGATTGGCGCGCCTCGCGTTTGGCGGATATCGAAGCACAAAGGCTCGCCGAGATGCTCGATAACTACAGCGTTGTTGTGGAAGAGTAATTAGCATGTGCCGCAGTAAAGTCGCAGAGTATTGCCGGGCAACACTATTATTAGCAATGCTTGGGCTAGCCAGCGCTCTAATGCCTGCTATGGCCGATGAGCTAAAGCCTGCCTACCTTGAAATCCAGCAAGAAACGCCAGAACGATGGTCGGTTTATTACAAAACGTCCGCCGTGTCGCGACTCGCACGACAAAGCCAATTACTGCTCCCAGATAATTGCGTTGTAGAAGGTGATTGGACTGTTCAATACCCCAATTCAAACCGGATTCAAGCGGGCGTGCTACGTTGCGAAGGCAGTTTGGAGCAACAGTCTATCGGCATTCAAGGCTTGGCTAATACCACCACAGACGCCTTAGTTCGCATTGAATCTTTGTCAGCGCCATTGCAAACGCTACGGCTAACCCCCAAAACCCCGTCGGCGACAATCCCGACTCAGAGCGAGCAGGGGCAGATCATCTCCAACGTGTCTTTGACCTACGCGATTATCGGCGTAGAACACATTGTATGGGGCTATGACCACCTTTTATTTGTCTTGGCATTGGTGTTATTGCTGCGAGAGTGGCGACGCATTGTGTGGGCAGTAACGGCGTTCACCGTCGCACACAGTCTAACTCTAGTGGGCACTACGCTTGGCTGGTTTGCGCTGGCTTCAAAACCGGTTGAAGCGATCATCGCTTTGTCGATTGTTTTTTTGGCGGTTGAAATTCTAAAACAGG
>CAZOIG010000425.1:0-4477 GCA_964579235.1 uncultured Gammaproteobacteria bacterium | reverse complement strand
CGATAAGCTGCGAGATCAGAGCCTGACACAGAGAATTGAGCGCCTCAGGGCGGTTCAATCGAATTAGAGCAACTTGGCTGCCTTGAGCTTGATCATCAGCTGTGCCCAAAACCTCATACACGATGTATTCATTTTGACTCATGGCGGAACTCCTTATTATTGAACGAAGGCATGCGAGCTAAAAACGCATCGCTGCACAGTGTTTGTGTGTACGACAAGAACGCTTTAGAGCAAGCTTAAAGATCAGCTTTGGCGACCAAGTAATACTTAGCACGCCCGATCGCACAAACCTGGCCATTCTCATCTACCAGCTCCGTTGAGGTTTCAAATTGCGCCCGATTGGCTGATTTAAGCTGTGCCTTCACGTCCACAATCTGCTCTTGCGTGAGCACAAGCTCGGCAGTTAAGCCTGTATTGGCGGGTTTGATAAAAGTAATTTCAAACTTGCCAACAATAGGTACGTACTCGCTGACGTCAAACGTGGCCATCATCAAGGCGCCGCCCATCACTTCTGCAAGAGTAAATTGCACACCTGCGTACATAGTCTGGAAGTGATTTACATTGCCCGGCAACAAGGGCATGTGCATTGAGACACGACCAGGCTCAAGGTCTACTAACTTGGCACCCATTTGCTTAACAATGCCAATCGACTCTTCTGCAAAGAATTGTATTTTCGCCCTATCCATAATGAACTCCAGTCTGAAACAAATTATGCGGCTGCGAGGCTTAACTCGCTACGCAGCCACTCTCAAAACACCCTAGCTTGTATAGCGCCAAGCAATAAGCAACACTAGGTAGACCGTCGGTATTGACCGCCGACCTCAAAGAAAGCATCGGTGATCTGGCCCAACGAGCAATGTCTAACGGCGTTCATTAACGCCTCAAAGCCATTCCCTCCTTCTGCTACAGTTCGCTTGAGTTCACTCAAGGTCTGTTCTGAAACATCAGCGTGCCGTGCTTGGAAATCGGCTAGGCGAGCAATTTGAGATTGCTTTTCTTGGTCGGTAGAGCGCGCCAACTCGATCTCAAATTCTTCTTCGTCTTTCTCCGACAAGAACGTATTTACCCCAATAATCGGCAGACTTCCATCGTGCTTTTGGGTTTCGTACTTCATAGACTCTTCTTGAATCTTGCCTCGCTGATAGCCGGTTTCCATTGCCCCAAGCACGCCACCACGATCACTGATTCGCTCGAACTCCTGCAACACAGCTTCTTCGACCAAATCAGTTAGCTCGTCAACGATGAACGATCCTTGATAAGGGTTTTCGTTCTTCGCCAGACCAAACTCTTGGTTGATGATTAACTGAATCGCCAAAGCACGTCGGACCGAATCTTCGGTTGGCGTCGTAATGGCTTCATCAAAGGCATTGGTATGCAAACTATTGCAGTTATCTTGAATCGCCAACAGTGCCTGCAATGTGGTACGAATATCGTTGAATTGCATTTCCTGCGCATGCAAAGAACGGCCGGAAGTCTGAATGTGGTACTTCAACTTCTGAGACTTGGCGTTCGCTCCATATTTGTCGCGCATCGCCACCGCCCATATACGCCGCGCCACTCGACCAATAACGGTGTACTCAGGATCCATTCCGTTCGAGAAAAAGAAGCTCAAGTTCGATGCAAAATCATCAATGTGCATGCCGCGCGCTAGGTAGGCTTCAACAAAGGTGAAACCGTTAGCTAATGTAAACGCGAGTTGCGAGATCGGATTAGCGCCGGCTTCGGCAATGTGATAACCCGAGATAGAGACCGAATAAAAATTCCGAACCTCATGATCGATAAAGTACTGCTGAATATCGCCCATCATCCGCAAGCTGAATTCAGTCGAGAAAATACAGGTATTTTGGCCTTGGTCTTCTTTAAGAATGTCGGCCTGAACAGTGCCACGCACCGCGCGTAAAGCGCCAGCCGTTAGCTCCGCCCGTTCCTGCTCTGATGGGTCGCGATTTTCACGTTGCTTGAAGTTGTCGATCTGCTGATCTATTGCGGTGTTTAAGAACATCGCAAGAATCGTCGGCGCTGGGCCGTTAATCGTCATCGAGACCGACGTGCTCGGGTCGCATAAATCGAAACCGTCATAGAGTTGCTTCATGTCGTCCAACGTTGCAACTGAAACACCCGAGTTACCGATCTTGCCGTAAATGTCCGGACGAGTAGCCGGATCAAAGCCGTATAGGGTCACCGAGTCAAATGCTGTGGAAAGGCGCTTTGCAGGAGAGTGCTCCGACAAACGCTTAAAGCGACGATTAGTTCGGGCGGGGTCGCCCTCACCAGCAAACATCCGAGCGGGGTCCTCGCCCTCGCGCTTGAAAGGAAACACGCCCGCAGCATAAGGAAAAAAGCCGGGCAGGTTGTCTTTGCGCAAGAAGGTCAGCAACTCTGCATAGCTTTGGGTTTTGGGCAATGCGACCCGCGACACCAGAGTGCCTGATAGACTCTCGCGAGCCAGACTCGGTACCGCGTGCTCACCATCCGGCTTGGTGCCTTGTTCTTGATCGTAAGCGTAGCGGTCTCTAATCTCAGGCCAAGATTCAAGCAAGGCTTGGTTCTCCGCGCTGAGCGTGCTTTGCTTTTGCTCAAGCACCGTCGCGATCTGATCCTGACCACCGGTGAGTCGCTGCGCTTCTTGTAAAGAGTAAATTTCGCCGGCTATCTGTGCCTGCTCTATGGTGACTTGGTGGTAACGGCGAACCGTCTCAGAGATCTCTGCCAAGTAGCGCTGTCGTTTTGGTGGAACAATTGCGGTCTCGGTGGAAGGCTTGCGCGAACCCGTATCAGGCAATACCGATTGCCACTCTTTCAGGCCTTTTTCGCGCAAGGCTTTGAGTAAACCATGGTATGCCGCAGTTACGCCATCGTCACCGAAGCGTGAGGCAATGGAGCCATAAACAGGCATTTGCTCAGGCGGCGTAGACCACGCATCTCGATTGCGCTGCACCTGCTTAGCAACATCACGTAAAGCATCGTCGGCACCTTTTCGGTCGAATTTATTGATGACCACCACGTCTGCAAAATCCAGCATATCGATTTTTTCGAGCTGACTTTGCGCACCAAACTCTGGTGTCATTACGTACATTGAAGTATCCACGAACGGCACAATACCTGCATCGCCCTGACCAATACCTGGGGTTTCGACCACAATAAGATCAAAATCAAACTGCTTGGTCGCAGCGATAATTTCAGGCAGCTGAGCTGGCACTTCGCCCGCCGAACCGCGTGTTGCAATCGATCTCATAAACACATTGTCGGCATAAATTGAATTCATGCGAATGCGATCACCCAATAAAGCGCCGCCGGTTTTGCGTCGTGTTGGGTCGATCGCTAGTACAGCAACTTTGGCCTGGTCCTTACTGTCGATGCGAAAGCGTCGAATGATCTCATCAGTCAGCGAGCTTTTGCCTGCACCACCCGTGCCGGTAATGCCTAATACTGGGGTAGCCTTGCCGGATGCCAGCTTTAGTGCGGCAAGTTTGTCTTGAGCGACTGCACCTTGTTCAATCGCCGTAATCAAGCGAGATAGATGACGATAGTCGTTGCGTTGAGTGACTTCAGCGGCGACTTGGCTGGATGCGGGATCATCCACGCAACGCGCAACCATGTCTTCGATCATGCCTACCAAGCCTAACTTCATGCCGTCTTGTGGAGAGTAGATTCGCTCTACACCGTAATCATGCAGCTCTTGAATTTCGTCGGGGACAATAACGCCGCCACCGCCACCAAACACCTTAATGTGATCCGCGCCGTTTTCCTTGAGCATGTCGATAATGTATTTGAAATACTCAACATGGCCGCCTTGATAAGAACTAAGCGCAATTCCCTGAACATCTTCTTGCAGAGCTGCTTGAACAACTTCGGCAACCGAACGGTTGTGCGCTAAATGGATAACCTCCACGCCTAAAGACTGCAATATGCGCCGCATAATATTGATCGAGGCATCATGACCGTCGAACAAACTTGCCGCTGTTACAAATCGAAGTGGAGTGCTGGGAGTATTCTGTTGAGTGCCGCTGACACTGTCGAGTGCAGTCTGTACAGAAGCTTGCGATTGTTTTGCATCGCTCATAATTGTCACCTTTGACATTAGGGCTATGGGGGTATTTTACACCAGACTGCGTTGCGGCATCTCGACAATAAAGCTCGCGTAAAAAAGCAATGCACATTGTACCGCACACTGGCTAGTGCTACGCTTTTGCGGCGCAGTCAAAGCGCAGAATACTAAACGACAAAGATCGTTGCTGCGACGCAGAGAAAACATTAAGCGATTGAATTTGGTGCGCAGCCAAACAACCAAAGAGGATTTTATGAGCCATTTTGCAAAGTGTGTCAGCGTCAGCCTTGCCGCATTACTCCTAAGTGCCTGCACAGATCAAGAAATCAGCGCAGATAAAGCAACGAGCAAGCCAATTGACCCTGTTTCAGAGTCAACCATCTTGGCTGCGAGCGACGACGGTTGGCGCTCACACGGACGCACTTATTC
>CAZOIG010000424.1:0-6281 GCA_964579235.1 uncultured Gammaproteobacteria bacterium | reverse complement strand
AGGAGCAAACCTCAGGGTGTACCTTGCCCTAAGCGGACGTTCGGTTTCGGACTCACCAAGCTAAATAAGGAATGTTGGTGAAACTCAAAAAGCGTCGAGTCAGTTCAGGCCTTATCAGTCTCACTCAAAACCCGAACCCCCCAACCTGCTCAAATCCTGACGGACATGCCTTTTTGCGCTTTCGAGTATCACAGACATACACCTTTCTTAAAGTTACAATCCAATCAGAAAGATCTGACTCGGCAATTTCACCGCGCCATATTTTTTGAAGATGATACACGCTGTCTTTCCCTCGAATTGCCAGTTGTAAAATTTGCGCTTTAAACCCTCCCGCATTTTCACAAACCGTTCGCCACATAACAGATTCATAGTTTTTGTTAGGTATCGGATCCAAATCAATGGACTGGAACGATTCACAAGACTTCTTGCCTGGACTATCCTGTAACTCTCGTAAACGTTTCAGTTTTGATCTACTTCCACCGTGGACACTCACTACATACATGTCCTCAACCCCTTTTTCTTTGCTTCGCCACATCACCGATCGAAATGATCCCTCGGTCTTAGTGAGAACATCCCACTGGTCTTCATTTAACTCATGGGGAGTTATTAAATTTTCTCCCCGCTTAAAACCTGAAGCAGTTACCGCTAAAGGAGCGGCAGCTGTCAGGGCAATCAAAAGAAGTCTATTCACGATCCACATGCCTCAGTTAGTGAGAACTAAACGCGTCTGTCCCCGTTGTATCTTAAATCACACTATACTTTGACAATCCGGAACCTATCAAAGAAAAGCGCACCCAGTAAAACAATAGAAAAATTAAACATGAACCAAAAGCGTCTGACCCCGTTGTATTTCTTTTCGAACTTGAAAGTTAAATTACTGGTAAACAGACTAGGGGTTCGCCCAAACTTTTGTTCGAGCAGACCTCACTAAAGCGCTCACGGGCAAAGACGGGTAATCTTCAAAAAGTTTAAACTTCCAACCGAACCAACTCAGAACCAAAAGTAATGGCCAAACGAGAAGTGTAGGTGGTATCCCCTCTCCGCCAAAATATGTTTTGTCAACTCCCGACATATCGACATTAAATTTTTTTGAGAAGGCTAATAAGAAATCATAACCGTCGTCTCCGTCAACGCCTAAGTCTTCGTTGATAGTAGTGTCTAGGTCAATTTTGGCAGAGTCAACGCCCGTAAACTCGGAGACAAAATCAATTACGTCTGACGCTTCAACCATCTGCTCATCTACCTGTGATCCGTGTTTTTTTTACCTTAATCCCATCAATTTCAACCTCAGTTTTAAGAATGAGTGATGAGGTTTGAGTTTGACCAGCTGAATTGAGTATGCAACAGCCTTACTAAAGGCACAAACTTGCCCAAAGCAGACAGTCGGTTTCGGACTCACAAGGCAAGATAAGAAAGGTTGGTGCAACTCAAAAGCGTCGGGTAAACTCAGACCGTATGAGTCGGATCATCTCAAGGTACGAGTAAGGACTCACGTTAGAAAAAAATTCAGCTTTTCTTTATTGCGGAAAAAACATGAATAAAAGACTTAAAACAAGTCTCAAAACGAAAAACGCCTTCGACGCGTTTTCAACGCGCCCGTTTGAAGGGCGTCATAGCTCCTAATTATGAACCCAGTAAAACCTTATAGAGTAATGTTGATCTTGGGCACGTTGTCTTACATTGCGTACTTTTTTTATCCACTTGCTTTTGAAGAGCAGATGAAAATCGATTTGTTGCTGGAGCACAACGGGTACGAGTCGAGTGCCTATATACCTCCTGAGGTCTACATTTTCATTTTCGGGACTAAAGTTGGAACGGCCTTCGGTATGTTTTTGTATCAGAACCGGTCTAGGCTTGTATTTATTACAGTAATGATTGTTCCGCTTTTGTTAAGCGTTTTCGGCGGATTTTACGTGGTCCCTGTTGTGGAGAGCACACTTCTCGATATATCTAATATTTGCTTTGGTGCTGTTTTAGCGATGTCATATTTTTCAAGCATCAATAGCCAGTTTAGATGAACTACAACAAGGTAAAAACTTACCACGAACGGCTGCTATGAGTATGCAACAGCCTTACTAGAGGCACAAACTTGCCCTGACAGCCAGCCGTTCTACTTACTGCCCATAGTCTCTTGTTTGTAGCTTTACTCAAAAACGATCTCTGTTGGCATGATTCGCCACATTTCTGTATGAAACTTAAAGTTCGTTACCACATCACCTTCTTCCTGTTCGTTGTATGTTGCAACACCAAATGAACTGAAAGCGTCTGTCCCCGTAAGAATTATTGACTATTGCTTTGCGCTCTCATCAGAACTTTTTAACCGTGTAAGTTTCGCCGAACCGCAACGTCGATCGCGATAACGGCACGACCTGACAAAGTCTACTCTAAAGCTAAGATCATGCGTCGCAACCGCCTTACCATTCTCGAGCCTTGGCACGTATCGAAAGCTTTCAAGAAAATCAATTGCCGAATCGATAAACGCAGGATCTACATCGGAATGAACTGGGCTAATATTCGTTACAAAGCCGTCTGCGGAGACGGACGCTTTCAACTCCACAACTGCTGAGTTTGTCTTTTTAGTAGAGTAAAACGGATAATCCACCTTTCCTCTCAGAAATATTCTAGGGAGTATAGAGGGGTCGTCCAAATGATTTGCCAAAGCGACCAAGTACGGTGTGGCCTTATTCTTCTGTCGATTGTTTAGATGATATAAAGCGAACTGTTGATTTGCCTTGAAAAGAAGCTGTTTGAAACTGACATGTTCTGGATTGCTCTGGTCGTATTCTGCATCTAATACTATCTGATAATACTTCAGAGCTTCTTTGCTTCCATGCCAAAAATTGTTTGCATATATATGGGCTACAGTCGCCGCTTCAATCGAGCGCTTGCCGTATTTTTTAATATAACTCACTAACGCATCGGATATGTAAGGGTTGCCCATTTCTCTTAGTTGTTGATGTGACCGAATCGCCGTAGCAATCTCCAACTGCAAGTCGGCACATTGAATCGCGTCGCTACCACGCAAAGACTTACATAAAGTTACAGAATTATTGAAATGTTCAAAAGCCGCTTTCTTTTGCCGTTTTCTATTTGCATCGTAGTCGATTCTGAGTTGGTTTTTACCCATCAAAAACAGCAGGTCAATCACCTCTTTCTTTGGTGTAGGGCTTAGTTTTTCATAGACCTTGAAAGCAACTTTGAGAAACTTTATTGCCTCAGCACCTGACTCAGGAGAATGCCCTCGATCAGATATAATTCTGGCTACATCATGATTCAAGACAGCAAAGTCCAATCCGGGTTTCTCGCGAAGAGGCATTGCATTGCTAATTGCAGCCTTCGCGAAATGCAATGCACGGTCATACTGCTTGCGTTCCACTGCGATTTTGTACTGCACATAGTCCGCATCTTGCTCAATCCAAGTCGCGCTAAAGACATCCTCAGACGCTACAAGTGTGCAAGAAAATAAAATCAGGCATGCAAATGACAGGTTCTTCATCAGGCTCTTCAGTAGGTCAAAAAACTACGCATATCGTTCTCTACAAGGCTTGCGATCTTCTAGAAGTATTGAAAGGCTTGAATGACCGTTTGGAGTATACAACGGCCGTTTGACCTTAGTTCATAATGGCAGCCTATCGGCGAAAGCTACATGCCGAGCTTAGGAAGTACCCCCCAGCATTCACAATACTCATAATCAAGCAGCTGCAACCAATTTCGCCGCCATACCTCTCGCTACCGCAGCAAGAATTGCGTTGAGCGAGGCACCCAAAATATCGCGGCTTTTGCCTGCTCCGCAGACTCTTTGTTGATTGATACTGATTTGTACGTAGGCCATAGCTTCTGAGCCTTCGTCTTTGCCTAATGTATGCTCGTTGTAGTCGATAATTACAAAGGTCTCGCCTAGATGCTCTGAAAGACCAGCCACGAACGCTTCGAGTACCCCGCGGCCTTCGCCTTGGATTGATACGGCCTTTCCATCGATGCTTAACTCGGCGCTCATTTGGTCTACGCCCTCTGCGCGGTTGATCTGATAACCGTTGAGCTCGGCTTTACCGTTTACTTCTAAATACGTGCTCTCAAAAATGGTGTGAATTTGCTCTGGGCTAACTTCGGCTTCGGTACGTTCTGCTTCTTTTTGAATAACCGGGCTAAAATCAACCTGCAGCCAGCGTGGCATTTTAATGCCGTGCTCTTGGTCCAGCACATAGGCCACTCCGCCTTTGCCGGATTGCGAGTTAATGCGAATTACTTCTTGGTAATTGCGGCCAAGATCGCGTGGATCGATGGGCAGGTACGCCACCTCCCAAGTGTTGCCGTCTTCATACAATGCCAAACACTTATTGATCGCGTCTTGATGACTGCCCGAGAACGCTGCAAAGACTAACTCGCCCGCATAGGGGTGGCGCGGATGCACTTTTAATTGAGTGCATTTTTCGACGACGCTGATTATTTGATCCATACCCGAGAAGTCCAACATTGGGTCTACACCTCGGCTGTATAAATTCATGCCCATGGTAACGATATCCATATTGCCCGTGCGCTCGCCATTACCCAATAGCGTGCCTTCTACGCGGTCAGCTCCAGCGAGAACACCTAACTCAGAGGCCGCCACGCCACAGCCCCGATCGTTGTGCGTGTGTAAGCTAATAACTAAGGCGTCGCGGTGTTTAACATGGTCGCAAAACCATTCGATTTGATCGGCGTAGACATTTGGCATTGCCACTTCCACCGTTGCAGGCAGATTGATAATCGCCTTTTGGTCAGGCGTGGGTTGCCAAACATCGATCACCGCATCGCACACTTCAACCGCGTACTCGATTTCTGTGCCGGTAAAACTCTCAGGCGAGTATTGAAACTGCCATTCAGTTTGCGGCTGAAGCGCTGCGCCCTCTTTTACCCAGCGTGCGCCGTCTACAGCAATTTGCTTGATCTGGTCTTTCGAGAGCTTAAATACCTGTTCGCGCTGAACTGTAGAAGTGGAATTGTAAACGTGAACAATGGCCCGCTTAACTCCTTGGAGCGATTCATAGGTGCGATCAATCAACTCTTTGCGTGCCTGTGTGAGCACCTGAATCGTAACGTCGTCGGGTATGCGATTTTCTTCGATAAGGGTTCGCACAAAATCAAAGTCGGTTTGCGATGCAGACGGAAAACCCACCTCAATATGCTTGAAACCCACCGAAACCAGCATCTCAAACATTTCCATTTTTTGCGCCGGCGTCATCGGGTCAATCAAGGCTTGATTGCCATCGCGCAGATCAACACTGCACCACATTGGACTCGTGTCGAGCGTTTTGGTGGGCCAGCGTCGGTCAGGCTTATCAATTTTGACCATTGGCGAGTACTTACTCGCGTCAAATTGCTTTGGCGTTTTAGTGTTAGAGGTCATGATGCTAAAAATAATTGTTGGCAGTGATTCAGATATAAGCCGAAGTATATCTTGGAGCCAAGAAAGATTATCGCCAAAATGCTACTCCAATGGCCAGATAATAGTGATAAAGTAACCCAAAAATAAATTTATTAGCTTTTATCACCAATAATGGATAAACCACTAGCCATGTCTGACTCTCAAATTCAATTTGATAAAAAGGACCTCGCAATCCTCAAAGTTTTGCAGCACAACGCCCGCATTAGCAACTTAGAGCTTGCTGAAGCCGTAAACCTCTCGCCTACTCCCTGTGCTCGCCGCGTTAAACAATTAGAGGAACAAGGCGTGATTAAGGAATACTGCACCAAACTGGATGCCGAAAAACTAGGGCTGAACTTAACAGCGATGATCAGCATCACCATGGATAAACACACGGCGGACCGTTTTGAAAAATTTGAGAATGCCGCTGCGCAATTGCCCGAAGTAATGGATTGCTATGTGGTTACCGGGCAAGACTCCGATTTCTTATTACGAGTGTTGGTAAGAGATATGCGACATTACGAGGAGTTTCTACTTCGGCGGCTCACAAAGCTAGACGGAGTGAGTGGGGTGCATTCAAGCTTTGTGCTGCGCCACCTAATCAATAAAAATGAGTTACCACTCGACTACGCTTGAGCACCTCATTTTAAGGTTACAATGCAGGCTGGTGGATACCAAACAGCCATAGCCCACCTAAAATCAACTAAAGCCAACTCATAGCAAACTCATAGCCAAAGTAAGGAAAACATACATGATTAAAAAGTCACTCATCACCATTTTGCTCATAATCGTTGCCTTAGTCGGCCTTACTTACGTCAGCGGCTATGGGTTTTTAATTACCGCTGCGCAACGCGTTTACCTGCAAGGTAACACCACC
>CAZOIG010000423.1:0-2350 GCA_964579235.1 uncultured Gammaproteobacteria bacterium | reverse complement strand
TCTGCGCCGAGACCATTTGCAGACTCCGCAATGACCAAACAGATCAAACAAATACAGCAAGGCGGCTTACGTCGCCGCTTAGCGCTGGGTGCCGCAGGTGCGCGCAGCGGACTAGGCTTACTCTCGTCGCGCGCAAGCGGTTTGTTTGTGGCCGACGCAGACAAGCAGGCCCACAACGATGCGGCACTCGAACGCGAGGCGCTCCGGTTTGTTGCACATTTAGGGGAGCTCAAGGGCGCCTATGTGAAAATAGGTCAGATGCTTGCGTTATACGGCGAGCACATATTGCCAAAGCCGATTACCAAAGCGCTACACACCTTAGAGGACCAAACCAGCTCAATAGAGTGGAAAACTATCGCCGCTTCGTTTGAAGCTGAGTTAGGTAAGCGTTACAAGGATATTAAAGTAGACCCCACCGCGTTCGCCGCAGCCTCACTGGCGCAGGTGCACAAGGGTGTTGTAAGCACAGATCAAACCGAGATCGCACTCAAAATTCAATACCCCGGTATTGCCGAAGCCATAGACGGGGATTTTGATTCGGTTATTCAAATGCTCAAACTGTCTCGCTGGCTTAAAGCAGGGCGCGATGTTGAGGACTTCACCAAGCAGCTTAAGGTCTTGCTCAAGCAAGAGGTCGACTATCGCCTTGAAGCTGAGCGTTTAGCCAAATTTGAACAATTGCTTGCCAACGACCCCGTGTTGCGAGTGCCTAGAGTGTTCCCAGAGTTCAGTTCAGAAAAGTGTCTGAGTATGGAATACGTTCATGGTTACTCGGTCAATGATGCGAAGGTGCAAAACCTAAGCCAAGAGCGACGCAATAAATTGGCGGAAGCGATGCTGCGCTTGTTTTTCAAAGAAGTGTTTGAATGGAACTGCATGCAGACAGACCCAAACTTTGGGAACTACCGCATCGTTTTAGACGAACAGCAAGGCGATAAGCTGGTGCTACTAGACTTTGGCGCAGTGCATGACTTACCAGACTCTTTCGCGCTACCAGTGCGCCGCGCAATTCAAGCTGCGTATCGACAAGATCACGCTGATTTAATAGACGCATTAATAGATATCCGTTGCTTACGCACATCCGACACCGACGCAGTTAAGCAATCGTTCGCAGAATTCTGCTGCTTTATTATCGAACCCTTCCGCGCTGATTTCAGCGCGATCCCCGAGTACGCGCATGACGGTAGCCTTTACGATTGGAGAGGCTCCCGTTTATTACGTCGGGCGGGCAAGTTGGGCTCGCAATCTTTGCTTTTAAAAGGCTTTGTCATGCCACCACAAGAGTTCATGTTGCTGGTGCGCAAACTCACAGGGGTATTCACTTTTGTGTCGTGCCTGGGTGCAAAAATCAATTCATCGCATTTATTGGAAAAGTACGACTAACACTGAGCACACCCGCGCTAAATGGGCATGCACACAGAATCAACAAGCGCCTTGCTACTGTCTGAGTAATTGTTTTAAAGGATTACGACATGTCTAAGCAACGTATTGCGATCTATGGTGGCAACGGTTTTGTTGGCACGCATATTGCCGAAAAACTCAACCAATCCGACTTTTGTGTTCTGTGCTTGAGTAGGACTGGCCATAAACCTGTACACCTGCGAGATGCGCAGTGGAGTGAAAAAGTCCGCTGGTGCGAAGGCGATGCCAGCAAACCCGACACCAAGATGCTAGAAAGCGCTCAAGTACTGGTTTGCGCAGTCGGCTCTCCGCCTGTACCCACTTTTTCAAAAGAAGCTTATGAAACGCAAGTCCACGCCAACGGCACGACCAACGTCAATGCGATACACGCAGCAGGTAAAGCAGGCATCAAAACGCTGGTGCTGATCAACGCAAAATTACCAAAGCTTATGCAGCGGGACTCGTTTGGTTACGCAAAAGGCAAACGGCTAAGCGAAGAGGCCGCATTGGAATTTGCGGAACTCTCAGATGAACACCGTGTGCTCATTTTAAAACCAGGCATGGTCTTTGGCACCCGCCACACCGCATCGGGTAAAGCGATACCGCTCGGAGCAGTATTTGGGCCAATGAGCAAAGTGATGCAGTCACAATTTACGTCGGTAAACAGCATTGCGGATCGAGTCGATGACTTCGTAAATAACCCCAACAACTATAAGAGTTCAAGCACAGTGCTGACGGGCAAAGAGATTTAGGAATACGAACCGCGTGATGGTCTATCATCACGCATACCAGCAACACCGCAGTGATTGCCCACGGGCTCTAGTCGAGTGAAATCTCTATTTCATACTCTTGAAAAGTAGCCTCATTGGAGGTGGTGTAAAGCATCACCAACAAAACCATAATCAAAGCTGGCCACAAAAAGCGCAGTGGGTTGCGGTGCAGTGCTTTC
>CAZOIG010000422.1:0-2358 GCA_964579235.1 uncultured Gammaproteobacteria bacterium | reverse complement strand
GTTAACTTCGCGCAGGCACTAGCGCTCAACAAAATCCTCAACTCGCTCAACGTTAGCCAACATAAAGCTGTCGGCGACGATTTGTAGCGGCCGTAGGTCAACTAGGCTTTGTTTACCCTCGATTAAAGCAGCGAACTCGCGATAAATCGCTTGGTACTCAATATAGGGGTTGTGTGAGTCCTCAGATGGCTGCTTAGTGGCGTCCAGTGTTGCGTCGAAATCGCACTCACAGCGTGAACCGCCGTCTAACAGGGCCACTTCACCAATATCTGTGACGAAGCGCATTTCCCAACGCTCGCTGCCCTGGTCGCCAACCGGCACCCGCCAATCCATTTTCACATTCACGTTGAAATCAGCGTCTGACACCAACTGCAATTGCGCAGCAATCGGTGCTTGCTTATTACTTGGCGTTTGCAAGCTCGCCTTCGTAACGCGTAAATCCTGTGCCAGAACCTCGGTCAAAATCGACAAGCCGTTGATACCAGGATCAAACACGCCTAGACCGCCCGCTTGCCAGATCCATTCTTGACCCGGGTGCCACTTATTAACATCTTCGATCCAAGTAAGTTCGCCAGACAGTATGGTTCGCTCAGCCAGAATACGTTTACAGTAGGCTACCGCTGGAGCATGCCGCGAATGCCACGTAGCGTAAAGACAGACTCCTTTGGCTCGGGCACGGTCACGCAAATACTCAACTTCGCTGACGGTTGCGCCAGGTGGCTTTTCAAGTAGAACATGACAGCCATGATCAATCGCAATGCGAGCTGCGTCATAACGGTATTGCGGCGGCATACATAATGCCACGGCCTCAATAGACGGCTCGGCTGACAACATAGTTTCGATGTCAGCGTAGGCTGGGATACCTTCAAGTTGCGCATTACGGCTGGCCGTGGCGCACACTTCAAAAACCGCGGTACTCGCAATACTTGGTAAGTGCTGATCTTTAACGATCTTACCAACACCGACAATGGCCAGTTTGTTCATATCAATACTCACAGTTTCACGAATGGGTGTTACAAGGTTTGCATTATTTGCGCCCGCACCATGCGGGCCCCTCACGCAGATGCCGTACTTTGTAGCGATTGAGCGCGGCACATAAAATGCACCAAACTCAACTCAGCTAATGCACGCGGTGGTCGATTATCGCATAATAACGAGCAGTTAAACTCGCGAGCAAGTACGTTCAAACCCTATGACAAACCCAACCTTAGTTCTCGGCTCCACGTCTCCATTTCGTAAGCAGTTGCTCGAAAGACTTATGCTACCGTTTGAGATCGCCAAGCCAGAGATCGATGAAACTCCGCTGCCAAGCGAAACGCCGATTGAGCTGGTTGAACGTCTCGCGATTGAAAAAGCGCAGGCAGTCGCCAAGGACTTCACCAATGCTTTAGTGATTGGCTCAGACCAAGTTGCCTTGCATGGCCAGCAGATCGTCGGCAAGCCACATGACCATGAACACGCGGTGGCTCAGCTTAAGCAAGCCTCCGGCAAGACGATAAGGTTGTTCACGGGTTTAGCCCTGATCAATACCCAAACCGGTTCGGTGCAATCAGAGGTCATACCCTTCACCACCCACTTTAAGGTGCTGAGTGACTCCACAATCGAACGTTATCTGCGTAAAGAGCAACCCTATAATTGCGCCGGTAGTTTGAAGTCTGAAGGGCTTGGCATTGCCCTGTTGGAGCGCTTTGAGGGCGACGACCCAAGCGCTTTGATTGGCTTACCGTTAATCCGTTTGATCGCTTTGTTGGAATCACAAGGCTTTGACGTATTCGCCTAATGTTAATAGTGACCAGCATAGCCGCGATTCTGGCAGCATGAGCATGGATACGCTCGAGCCGCTCAACAGCATCACACCTTTAATCCTCACCTATAATGAGGAAGCAAATATCGCTCGCACTTTGGCAGCGCTCCACTGGGCGCGCAGGATTATAGTGATCGACAGCTTTAGCGACGATGCAACTCAGACACTGTGCGCACAGAACCCTCGGGTAACATTTATCCAACGCAAGTTCGACAACCATGCAGCACAATGGAACTTCGGTTTAAAGCAGTGTCCAAAACAAGGTTGGACACTGGCACTGGACGCTGATCACATAGTGAGTCAGGACTATGTAAGCGAGCTACACACTGTGTTCTCGGGTCAGGCAAGCTTAAGCGACGTCAATATTGATGAAGTAGATGGGTTCAGAAACGGCTTCATCTATTTTCAAAACGGCGTAGCTTTGCGTGGCTCACTTTACCCACCGTTGATTGCTTTGTTCAGGGCGAGCAAGGGTCGATATATTCAAGAGGGTCACACCCAGCGTCTAGAACTAAACGGAAATATTGCGAACCTAATCAGCAAAAATCATCATG
>CAZOIG010000421.1:0-2027 GCA_964579235.1 uncultured Gammaproteobacteria bacterium | reverse complement strand
GAGGATTCCGGTGCTGAACGCCCTGGTCGGGGAGGGATGTATCGTCCGCTACTAATGCCTATTCGTTAGAGCGGCTTGCAACGAACCAAGATATGGCTCGAAGTTTTTAGCATAATTAATAGCGGAATTGTACAGTGGTTGTCGCACCTGTTCCGAGCTTGCAGTGTTAACTGCCCGCTTGTTTTTATGATACAGCAAACAATTTTCCTCAAAGGGAAGTTCACAATATTGCAATAAAGACCTTACATTTTGTTCTAGATTCCCCACAACATGCTCATACTGAATATCGTAGATACAACCTGGAAACATGGTTCTCCAGTGTTCCATTAGGCGAAGATAATCGCGATAATAACGCCCAAGATCCGAAAGATCATAAGTGAAATTTTGCCCTTCTGCCCATAATTGGCGATAACAGGAAAAACAGTTGTCCATCGGATCCCGCTGGGTGTTAATTACTTTTGAATTCGGAAGTGCGAGTAAAATTAACCCCAAATATATGAAGTTGTTAGGCAGTTTATCTACGAAATACGGCAAGTTGGTTGGGCGATGCTGCGCTGCTTGATCCAGGTACTGGTGCGCCAGTTGTTTAAAGTGCTCCTCCCTTAACTCCCTTATGCCTTCTGGATAGCGATTGGATGCCATGGGATGTGGATTGGAATTCAGTCCTTTTGCCAGCCAAGGAATATAGGGTAACTCTCGCGTACCCTCTACTTTGGAATGACTCGCTAGTATTTGTTCTTGCAAAGTTGATCCAGAACGAGGCAAGCCCAAAATGAATATAGGTGCTTTATCGGTCGCACCATGCTTGCGATATTTGTCGACCAAAGATAGGTCGAATGTAGTGATAATACGGTCAACGAGATGACTGAACTCATCAGCATTCCACTTGACTAGCTTTCGTTTTGCCTCATTCCCGGCTTGATAGAACCTAAATGAATCGTGCCATTCGCCGCGTTGCTCAAAGGCCTTCCCTAGCGCAAAATTAAAATGTATCAGATCACCTTCACCTAACCCGCCGGTCTCTAGCGCCCGCTGAAATTGACTGACATCTTCATCACTGAAGCGATGTGTCTTAAGATTAGACAAGGCCCATGCTGCTTCGCCGAATTGTGGATCATACTTGAGGCACTGTTGATAAATTTCAACGGAATCCTGCTTGTTTCCAATGGTCTTTAGAATATTCGCTTTCTGAGATAGCGCTTTACTATTTTTAGGGTCGCTATCCAATATTTGGTTATATTGATCAAGTGCTTCAAGAAATTTGTTGGATTTAGATCTGAGTCCCCCTAGCAGCAGTCGGGCATCAACGGAATCAGGATCAATCTCTAGTGCTCTTAGAATTGCATGCTCCGCGTATTCCAATTTGTCTTGTCGAGACTGTGCACTTGCAAGCTTTAACCACCATTTAGAAGATTCGGGTATTTTTTCAATTAATGACAACGCCAGCTTTTCTGCCCATTCTGCTCTACTCGTATCCATTGCAATATTAATAAGCATTTCTTTGGCAGTTGTATTATCTGGGTCTTTACTAAGAATGTTTAGGCAAATTGCTTCCGTTTCTTGGGTTTTCCCGTTTCTTATATGCGCTAATGCAGTATTGATATCTGCTTCAATATCACGGGTTAGCCGAATTGCCTCAGGGAAATCGTGGAGTTCTTCCTCCTTTCCTCCGGCGGACATTATTCTCTCGAATACTAAGTTTTTGGTCTTCAACGAAGGAGAGAGTTCGAGCACTTTCATCAGTGAATTTCGTGCGCGATCAAGCTCGCCTTTCTTGATCTGAACTTCCGCCAGATCCGAGTACGCATGGGCGTAGTCTGGCGCCAGTTGGATCACGTATAACAGATGCTGCTCTGCATCCTCTACTTGCCCGTGTGCGAGTTCAACTTGGGATAGTAGTCGGAGTGTATTTACTTCGCTTGAGTTTACTTCAAGTAACTCAAGGCACAACTGCTTGCAGCGTGTTAAATCCCCTAACTTGAACGCACTTAACGCAGTCAGAAATTTTTTTCTGGGGCTGAAAGAGT
>CAZOIG010000420.1:0-2374 GCA_964579235.1 uncultured Gammaproteobacteria bacterium | reverse complement strand
AATGTTACGCCATAGTTTTTTCGGCAAAAACCTTTGATCGTCTCATCATCGGCTGGGTCTTGATTTGCAAATTGATTGCAGGGGAATCCTAATACCTGAAAGCCGTGTGAGTTGTACTTTCTGTTTAGCAGTTCCAAACCTTTGAGCTGTGGCGTGAATTTGCACTTACTCGCGGTGTTAACGATCAACAAAACCTTACCCTTGAACATCGCCAAATCGACGTCTTCGTTGGTTCTAAATGTGGCTTGGTAGTTATGAACTGACATGGTGTCCTCCTCGGAAAAACTCTGCATTGAGTTTACAACAAATTATTAGAGCATGTTACTCACAGTTGTTTTGAGCATGCCCTAATGAGTCATTCTTCATCTGCTTCAATTTGACGAATTGTCTGTTTGGTCGCGTCATCTAAAACCCGCATTGGTTGCTGCAGCAAGTCGACCAAGTGTAATACGATTCTCAGCGTCAGCCCCCATAGGACCTGCTGTTTGGGCTCATCAATCAATACCGATGGCATTTTCGGAATCTCTTTGCGTGGCGGGTCGTATAACAAATAATTGTGCTTATCCTCCAACCATTGCAGCGGCAGCCACACGGTATCGGCTACTTCGTAGTTTGGCACAATGTTGACAGGTTCATCTATCCAAAATACAAAGCTTGAGAGATGTGCAACGTACACGCCATCAAGCTTGAAGCCATAGAGATCATTGAGCCTTCCAACAAACTGATCATCGCGAAGAGCTATGCCCACTTCTTCCAAAGTTTCGCGCATTGCCGCTTGCTGAGCATCAGCGTCACTGGCTTCGATCTTACCGCCAGGAAACGCCATTTGCCCTGACCATGGGTCATTTTCATGGTGAGCACGTTGCATCAGCAGCATCTCGACGCCGTCACCACCGTGGCGCAAAACAATCGCGACCGCTGCCTTAATGCGACTCTCTTGCGACTTAATTCTCGGCTCATGAGCCGCAACATGGGCGAGCTCTCGTGGCATAGATTGATGAGTATTAGTCGGCATAATTGGAAGCTCGGAGAATTTCAGTTGAACTGGCTTTGCCGACAATACACGCTTTAGTTATTGCAGGGCTTAGGGCAGAATGAGTGCGATTATGCACTACCGCCGAGACCTAATCCAACAAGTCGATCACGCTACTCCAAAGCTGGATAGAGCCGCTTGTTAAACCGACTTTATAACTTCAACTCTTATACCGCACGTGACTTCTTTTTTTGAACAGCTCATCACAGCCTCCCAACGCATCAAAGTAAGCGCACCACCCAAGCTCGCGATTCAGCTCGGCACCGGCTTATCACACGTATTTGATAGTGCACTAGAGGTTGAGACAAGCATCGTCTATGAAGAATTATTTTCTGGAGGACAGCCCTCGGCTTTAACCCATCGCGGCGAATTATCGATCGGTCGTTTAGAGGGTTACCCCGTTGCGATTTTCGCTGGGCGCATACACCTATACGAGAACCACACTGCACTCGAAATTTGTCAGAACGTTATCTTGGCGAAACTCCTGGGTTGCGAGAAGTTTTTCTTCACCAACGCGGCTGGCGCTCTTAACTCAAGCTATACACCCGGCCAGTTGATGTTGATTACTGATCATCTGAACATGAGCGGGGAAAACCCATTGATCGGCTTGCCGAGCAATCTAGTAGAACACTTTTCAATAGAACATCCGTTCGTTGATATGTCGCAAGCCTATCACCCACAGATCAACTCACAACTTGCGGATATAGCCCGTCAAAATCAGCTAAAACTTAATCAAGGAGTTTATGCCGGTCTGCGAGGGCCATCGCTTGAAACCTCAGCAGAGCGACGCATGTTGCGTACACTGGGTGCAGATGCCGTCGGCATGTCCACCGTTAATGAAGTTATTATGAGCCGCTACTTAGAAATGGAAACAGCAGCGATTTCAACCATCACCAATATGGCCACTGGCGGCGAAGAACAAAAGGTCGACGAAATAGCGGATATCGTCGCTCACGCGGCCATAGGCGGTGAAACAATTCTGAAACTATTTGTGGAATATTGCGATACGCTGGATAGCTAACAACGGTTCAGCAATTGGGAAGTGAAACAATATGTGATTGGCTATGATGCCCATAACCACGATACCTTGAGAAACGCCAATAAGGCGCAAAAAGCTCAGGCTGTTAGAAGCTCAGATCGGTGCCTAACAAGAATCCCGAGCTTGACCCCAAGTCTTCAATAATTGGGTCATCAATATCAATCGAGAACATACGATAACCAGCTTTTAAAGAGATACTCGGGAAGGGCTGGTAGAAAACACCCGCTTCGATTTCAAAGCCACTTGTGTTCAAGTCTGTGATTTGCTCTTCGAGTTCTGGAAAGTACGCCGTTTCGCCGTAA
>CAZOIG010000419.1:0-1645 GCA_964579235.1 uncultured Gammaproteobacteria bacterium | reverse complement strand
GGCGCGAACCGCTACAGCACCTTCTTCTTTAAGGGCATCAGCGGCTTTGCACAATGTGTTCGCGGTATCGACCATGTCGTCAATCAAGACGCAGCTTCGACCTTTTACATCACCAATGATATTCATCACTTTGGCAACGTTAGCTTTAGGGCGACGTTTGTCGATGATAGCGAGATCTACACCGAGTCGTTTAGCCAAAGCGCGGGCGCGTACTACACCGCCAACATCGGGTGACACAACAATTAGGTTTTCTTCGTTAAGGTTGCGAATATCTTCCAACAGCACTGGCGAACCATAAATGTTGTCGGTCGGAATAGCGAAGAAACCTTGAATTTGATCGGCGTGTAAATCCATGGTTAACACGCGGTCTGCGCCAGCTGTACTGATCATCGATGCAATCAGTTTGGCGCTGATCGGCACTCGCGAGTTACGCGGGCGGCGATCCTGGCGGGCGTAACCATAATAGGGTACAACCGCAGTAATTCTATTTGCCGATGAGCGATCGCAAGCATCGATCAACAGCAACAGTTCCATCAGGTTTTTGTGACTCGGCGCACACGTCGGCTGAATGATAAACACATCCCGACCTCGAACATTTTCGAGTACCTCTACGGCAATCTCGCCATCGCTAAACTGCTCAACACGGGCCTTGCCCAGTGGCAGCTTCAAGTAGTCTACAACTTGCGCTGCTAGTTCTTGGTTAGCGTTACCTGAAAATACGGTGAGATTATCTATAGACATGATGGCCTCGTATATTTGTTCCAAACTTGAGTGCTTAGTACGAACTTAAACGAGCGTTCGTAGTTGCCTCTAGGTGACTCTAGGTGGCTAAGGTCGTCGATTTGGACTTAATAAATTGGGAAGTGCGTTTGGGTTAGTACTGTCGAATAAATTTAGAGTCTGGATAGTACTAAAGTAAACCATCAAGATGAAGTGCGTTTTGGCACTTGTTTGCGGCTTAAAACCGCGTTTACCCGTGTGGCTTGATTAACCTAAGTGAAGGTAAAAAAGGCGATACAGGGAGAAAAGTGGCTGGGGTGGAAGGATTCGAACCTTCGAATGCCGGAATCAAAATCCGGTGCCTTAGGCCACTTGGCTACACCCCAATCTTAAACTTTTCACACTTCGCTCAGATAAACTGCAGGCACAGCGTTGAAGGAAATCTGAGGAACCGAATAGTACCCTGATTTTCTGCAGAAACTGTGAAAAATCACAAATTTATCTGAAACTCATTTATGCCTTTAGCGACAAACCCTTGAATCTCGGCAGGACGTTGTGCGAACACAATTTCTGCTTGTTCTCGCGAAGCGCAAGGCATAAACACGGAACTGCCCGAGCCGCTCATTCTAGTTGGACCAAAATTGCTCATCCAGCTAATTAAATCATCGACCTCTGGCACCAGCTTTCTGACGACGGGCTCTAAGTCATTCACGCCCATATCTAAAACCGACTGGTTCCGAAGAGCGCGTATTTTCTTCATCTCGGGCCTCGCTGTCAATTGATTATTTGAAAAAATTTCAGCGGTTGATACACCCTGCTTTGGGAACAACACAAGATACCAGGGGGTCGGTAATTCTATTGGGGTTAACTGCTCGCCTACACCCTCGGCCCAAGACGCCTGAGCCGCAACAAAAACTGGAACGTC
>CAZOIG010000418.1:0-2078 GCA_964579235.1 uncultured Gammaproteobacteria bacterium | reverse complement strand
CGCTTGATAAAGCGTCGAGACAGTGTGGATTTTGAGCCCGTTTGATTTAATACCAGCGCTGTTTGCCTGCGGCATGATCAGATGCTCGAAGCCTAACTTCTCTACTTCTTTGACTCGGTCGACGCCGCGTTGCACGGGTCGAATTTCACCTGTGAGCCCTACTTCGCCAAAGACTGCAAGACTGGCGTTGAGTGGTTTGTCTCGAAGACTCGAGATCACACTGAGCAAAATCGCTAGATCAGCCGCAGGTTCATGTACCTTTACGCCGCCGATCACATTGGCGAACACATCTTGATCGTAAAGACTAATGCCCGCATGCCGGTTGGCTACTGCCAGCAACATAGACAAACGCTGTGAGTCTAGGCCAACTGTTACTCGTCTTGGAATGGCCAGCGAACTTTGATCCACCAACGATTGCACCTCCACCAACAAAGGTCGAGTGCCCTCTTGCGACACCAATATAACTGAGCCTGTGGCGTCGGCCTGCGCGCGCTTGATGAACATAGCAGATGGGTTGCTGACCTCTTTTAAGCCTTGATCTGTCATCGAGAACACGCCGATTTCATTCACGGCACCAAAACGATTTTTAATCGCTCGAATCAGTCGAAAGCGGCTATTCTGGTCACCCTCAAAGTAGAGCACGGTATCGACCATATGCTCCAATACTCGAGGTCCTGCCAACGCACCCTCTTTGGTCACATGCCCAACCAGCACAATCGTGGTGCCGGTTTGCTTGCCATAACGTACTAAACGACTGGCGGTTTCGCGTACTTGTGCCACGCTACCGGGCGCAGAGTTGAGGGTTTCGGTATACAAGGTCTGAATCGAGTCAATCACCAACACCTGCGGCTTTTGCTGCTGCGCAATGGTCAGTATATCTTCCAATTGGTTATCCGCTAATAATGCTAAATCGGCGTCTTGTACCCCTAAACGCTCGGCGCGCATAGCGACTTGCTGAACAGACTCCTCGCCGGTCACATAGAGTGTTTCATGCTCTTGGCTTAACAGCGCAAGGCTTTGCAAAATCAAAGTAGACTTGCCGATACCAGGGTCACCACCCAGCAAAATGACCGAGCCTGGAACTAGGCCACCACCTAAAACGCGATCGAGTTCAGCAACCCCTGAACCAAAACGTGGAGTCTTGCCAGCTTTAACTGATTTGAGTTTTTGTACGCTTTGTTTGGGCGCAAAGCCTTCAAAGCGAGCGGCTTTAGGCCCAGCGGGAGCGGCCGCGATACCGACCTCTTCTTGTAAGGTATTCCAATCGCCACAGTCTTGGCACTGACCCGCCCACTTGGGAAATTGCGAGCCGCAATTAGTGCATGCGTAAACGGTTTTAGATTTTGCCATTGCGGGTGATCCGTTTGATTATCGGGCGGTTATTCAGCTCGAACGTTAGAGTTGAGTGTCGGCCGAGGCTTCTACGTAACGCCGCTCTACTCGCGGCAGTATTCCGCAGGTCAGCTCGTAGGCTAATGTGCCGCAATGTTTGGCGACTGTTTCAACTGGGTTGTTATCTCCCCATAATTGTACGGTATCGCCAACCGCGACAGCCACTCCTAAATCATCCAGCTCGCGTAGATCGACCACAATCATATCCATTGAGACACGACCAAGCAGCTTTACCGTATGGCCATTTAGGTAAACTGGCGTGCCCGTAACGGCATGCCGCGGATAACCGTCGCCATAGCCCGCCGCGATCACCGCAATTCGCATTTCTTCAGGGGCAACAAAAGTACTGGCGTAACCCACGCCATGACCCGCTTTGATAGACTTCACCGAAATAATGCGACTGCAAAAATTCATTGCAGGCTTTAGGTCCAGCTCCGCGCTGCTGATGTGAGCACTCGGCGAAACGCCGTACAACATCAGGCCTGGGCGAACAATATCGTAAGCAGATTTCGCAAAACCCACAACGCCAGCCGAATTTAAAAGGCTACGCGTGCTCAACCCTGCAAGCGAATCAAAGTGAGCAAATTGTTTGATTTGTTGGGCATTCAGCTCGTTATCAATCACATCAGCACTCGCCAAATGACTCATCAAATGAATGTCTCCAATACACGGCATAGAACTCAAAC
>CAZOIG010000417.1:0-2349 GCA_964579235.1 uncultured Gammaproteobacteria bacterium | reverse complement strand
AATAGAGTAGCGACGCAATTGCCACACCGTGCCACCAGGTGGCTGTAAAGTGGTACGTTAGCGCGCCGATTAAGAAAACCAGAACGAATAAGATTGCGAAAATCATGGCTTACTGGTTTCCTTATGCAGTGCTTCTAAAGAATGTAAAGCGCGTAGTCTTCATCTTCCGCCAGCTCGTCGAGGTGCTCGTTGACAAAGGCTTGGTCAACCACCACCGTTTGTCCAGAGCGATCGCTGGCTTCAAACGAAACACCTTCCAAGAGTCTTTCCAACAATGTGTGGAGACGACGCGCACCGATGTTTTCAGTCTGTTCATTCACTTGCCAAGCGAGTTCTGCAAGACGAGATATGCCATTCTCAGTGAATTCTAAAGTAACGTTTTCGGTATCCAACAAAGCTTGATACTGAGTGGTTAACGCTGCGTCTGGCTCGGTCAGAATGCGAGTAAAATCCTCTACCGTTAAGGCATTGAGCTCTACGCGAATCGGCATGCGGCCCTGCAATTCTGGGATAAGATCACTGGGTTTAGCCAACTGAAACGCGCCTGAACCAATGAACAAGATATGATCCGTTTTGATCATGCCGTATTTGGTGGAAATTGTGCTGCCCTCGATTAAAGGCAGTAAATCTCGCTGCACGCCTTCGCGCGAAACATCAGCGGTTTTACCCGCTTCGCTGCGACCCACGATTTTGTCGATCTCATCAATAAACACAATACCGTGATTTTCCAAACGCTCAATCGCGCTGTGCTTGATGTCTTCGTCTGACACTAATTTGCCAGCCTCTTCGTCTGCCAGCAGCTTTAAGGCTTCCTTAATGGTAACTTTGCGCGCTTGCTTTTTCTGCGAGCCAAAGTTTTGCATCATGCCTTGCAGTTGATTGGTAATATCTTCCATACCTTGTGGGCCAAATAACTCAACGCCCACCGCACTCGGTGCTATTTCAATCTCAATTTCTTTATCGTCTAAATCGCCCTCTCGAAGCTTCTTACGAAAACGCTGACGACCAGCGCCTTCAGAGCCTTGTGTCGATTCATTAGAAAAACCTACGTCACGCGCAGGCGGTAGAAGAATGTCTAAAACACGCTCTTCGGCGGCATCTTCGGCGCGTGACCTGACCTTCTTAGTCTCTATCTCGCGTTCACGCTTAACGGCCACTTCCGCTAAGTCACGAATAATTGAGTCTACTTCACGGCCTACATAGCCCACCTCGGTGAACTTAGTCGCCTCAACTTTGATGAAGGGCGCGTTGGTTAGGTTAGCTAGGCGGCGAGCAATCTCGGTTTTACCCACACCGGTGGGGCCGATCATTAATATGTTCTTAGGCGTAATCTCTCTGCGTAGGTCAGAATCACTGACGCGACTGCGCCGCCAGCGGTTACGCAAAGCAATAGCAACGGCGCGCTTAGCGCTGGCTTGGCCTACTATGTGCTTATCAAGCTCTTGGACAATTTCTCTTGGAGTCATCTCGCTCATGAATCGCCCTCAATATTAAGTTCTTCAATCGTCAAATTATGATTAGTGTACACACAGATATCGGCGGCAATATTGAGTGATGCCTCAACAATCTCTTTAGCGGGCATATCTGTATTAGCAACTAAGGCTCGTGCGGCTGATTCTGCGAAAGCTCCGCCAGAACCGATGGCCATCACCCCGCCTTGGGGCTCGATAACATCGCCGTTACCAGAAATCACAAACGACGCTTGTGAGTCAGCCACGCATAACAAGGCTTCAAGTTTGCGCAACATGCGATCGGTGCGCCAATCCTTTGCCAACTCCACCGCCGCTTTGGTCAAAATGCCTTGATGCTTAGCCAATTTGGCATCGAACAATTCAAACAAAGTAAACGCGTCCGCCGTACTACCAGCAAACCCGGCGATCACTTGGCCTTTGTGCAATCGACGTACCTTACAGGCATTGCCTTTCATAACGGTATTACCCAGTGATACTTGGCCGTCTCCGCCAATCACAACTTGGTTTCCACGACGCACCGACAAGATGGTGGTCCCTCGAATTTCCGGCATAGGTACTCCTATAGAGTGTTAGTGCAGAGTCAGCTTGGGTGATTCGATTAAAGCGTCGCGCTGCCACTGTGCTCGCGGCAACCCCCACTCACTGAGGGGAGAAAACGCATCAGAATCATCAAGCCCTAAAAACTGAAAATGGCGCTTATTTGATGATTTTCAAGTGCGAAGGCTTGGTCGATTTGTTGGCTTGCTTAGCAGGGCTCTTACCCGGACCTACCTTAGAGCCCAAGGTGTCTTTCGCAGTGCTCTTAGTCGGCTCTGGAGTAGGGGATTCATCATCATGCTCTTCAAAGAAAATTCCTTGCGAATTCTCTCGAGCAAAT
>CAZOIG010000416.1:0-2557 GCA_964579235.1 uncultured Gammaproteobacteria bacterium | reverse complement strand
GGTTACCGATCCGTACACAGGACAGCCTCTCACCGCGCAAAAAGCTTTGCAAGCTATTGATATTGCTGACGAAACTGTCAGCTTAAAGCTGCAAAAGGGCTATCCCGTGGAGTTCGCTTATGAAAATTTAAGCCAGCTTATCCATCAAGCTCTTAAAGACCTTGTGTTTGAGCAAAGAGATCTGGATATAGAAATCACTCAGCAGATTATCTCGCACTCAGTACAACAAGGTACTCAGGCGGTGCCCGGCATCAAAAACATCATCGCAGTGGCGTCTGGTAAAGGTGGCGTGGGCAAATCCACAGTCTCGGCCAATTTAGCGCTTGCCTTAAGCAAAGCGGGGGCCAATGTTGCTGTGCTCGATGCCGACATTTACGGCCCTAGCCAACCGCGTATGTTAGGCGCTACGGGAAAACCCGACGCGCTCGAAAACAAAATGCTGGTGCCGTTAAAAAATATGGGGCTTAAGATCATGTCGATCGGATTTATGATCGAAGAGGATACGCCGATGATTTGGCGCGGCCCTATGGTCACTCAGGCGCTTGAGCAAATGTTGCGCGGTACTGCGTGGAATCACGACGGCAAAGACGTAGATTACTTGATTATCGATTTACCACCGGGTACTGGGGATATTCAACTGACCTTGTCGCAGAAAGTCCCAGTGACTGGTGCAGTCATCGTGACTACACCCCAAGACATTGCTCTTTTAGATGCGCGAAAAGCGGTTAAGATGTTTGAGAAAGTAGAAGTACCTATATTTGGCGTGATCGAGAACATGAGCGTGCATATCTGCAGTCAATGTGGTCATCAAGAATCTATTTTTGGTTCAGAAGGCGCACTTAAAATGGCCGAGCAGTACGACTTAGAGCTATTAGGCGAAATACCTTTAGAAATGGATATACGCAAACAGGCCGATTCAGGTACGCCGACCGTTGAGTCCATGCCGGATTCAGATTCTGCGGCTATTTTCATTCAAGTGGCGTTGCGGGTTGCGGCTGTATTGTCGATGAAAAAACGCGACTTTGCCTCGAAATTCCCTAACATTGTAGTTGAAAAAAGTTAGCTAACAGACTGATTATAAAAAGAAAATGAGCGATAGCGGAATAGGTAAGTTATTTAGGGTGACCACCTACGGTGAAAGCCATGGGCGCGGTCTTGGCTGTGTTGTTGATGGCTGCCCTCCAGGTCTGGAGCTAAGTGAAGAAGACTTACAGGGCGACCTAGATCGCCGCAAGCCTGGTCAATCTCGGTACACGACGCAGCGTCGTGAGGCCGATGAAGTGACTATTATGTCTGGTGTGTTTGAAGGTCAAACAACGGGCACGTCGATTGGCTTGACTATTCCTAATACTGATCAAAAATCGAAGGACTATTCCGAGATTTCAGAGAAGTTTCGTCCAGGCCATGCTGATTACACCTACTATCACAAATATGGCAACCGCGATTACCGTGGTGGCGGTCGATCTTCGGCGCGCACCACCGCCATGTTGGTTGCCGCGGGCGGCATCGCCAAAAAGTATCTGCACACCAAGCTAGGCATTCGAATTACGGGTTATTTAGCTCAAATGGGCGACGTATCCGCAGAAACCGTTGATCTCGCTGAGTCGCGCAACAACGCCTTCAATTGTCCTGACGCCAGCAAAGTGCCAGCGATGGAAGAACTGATCACTCAGTTACGCAGAGATGGCGATTCAGTTGGCGCTAAGGTCAGCGTGGTCGCGCAGAATATGCCGGTTGGTTTAGGTGAGCCCGTGTTTAACGAGCTAGACGCCGATTTAGCCAAGGCTCTGATGAGTATTAATGCGGTAAAAGGGGTTGAGATCGGTGCAGGCTTTGCCAGCGTTGCACAACGCGGCTCTGAGCATCGTGATGAACTCTACCCAGACGGTTTTGCCAGTAATAATGCAGGCGGTATCTTGGGCGGAATCTCCAGCGGTCAAGATTTACTAGCTAGCATCGCGTTAAAACCAACCTCCAGTATCACCAAGCCCGGTAAGAGTATCGACATCCACGGAAATCCAGTCGATATCGTGACCAAAGGTCGCCACGACCCCTGTGTGGGTATTCGAGCTGTACCGATCGCTGAAGCCATGGTGGCTATTGTAGTTATGGACCATTATTTGCGACACCGCGCGCAAAATACCGATGTTGCGGGCTTGTCGAAGCCTATAGCAGCTGCTCGCCCTGAGTCATAAGCACTTGCGTCAAGTTTGGGCGCTGAGTACCACACCAGAATATTTGCTTATTGGCGGTATTTTAGTGCCCAGATCATTAAATGGTGCTTCCTGCCTGTCCTAACAAAGCCTTGTCTTGGTTCGCGATATGCTTCGCGCTCAACCAAATGAAGAGATGTTATGAAAGTTGTCTACTGGCTACGCCGAGACCTGAGGGTTTCCTATAATCACGCACTAAGCTATGCGGCTCAACAAGGCGAGGTTTACCCCGTATTTATTTTGCCCGATGGCATTGGTGGGGCGTCAAAGTGGTGGCTGCACCACAGTCTAGAGTCTCTAGCCGACACCTATGCAGAGCAGGGCACTCAATTAGCCCTCAGCGA
>CAZOIG010000415.1:0-1981 GCA_964579235.1 uncultured Gammaproteobacteria bacterium | reverse complement strand
TTATTCGGTCGCCTTGCGTGACGCTATTGTTGGCTGTCAATTGAATGCGGTTGAGGTGCACATCTCTGATATTCATAAACGAGAAGCCTTTCGCCAAGTGTCGATGATTAAAGATGTTTGCCTAGAGCAGGTGTCTGGTCTGGGTGCGCCAGGCTATCTCGAAGCGATACGTTGCTTAGACAAATTTTGGCAAGCGCAGCAATAACAGCATTTAAACAGAGGCTTAACGATGGAATTTGCTCTAAATGCTCAACAGGGACGCGCTCGCGCCGCCCAGCTCTCGTTTGCTCGAGGAGAAATTAAAACGCCGATTTTTATGCCAGTGGGGACGTCGGCGACCGTGAAGTCTGTGACACCAGATGAGCTGTTGGATGTTGGAGCTCAAATCATATTGGGCAATACTTTTCATCTGATGCTGAGACCCGGTACCGACGTTATTCAAGCGCATGGTGATTTGCATGATTTTATGCAATGGCATAAACCGATCTTGACGGACTCAGGTGGGTTTCAGGTTTGGTCGCTCGCGCAGTTGCGTAAAATCACCGAGAAGGGCGTCACTTTCCGGTCGCCAGTGGATGGCAGCAAATGGTTTCTAGGACCCGAGGAAGCGATTGATATTCAACGCAAGTTGGGCTCTGACATTGTAATGATTTTTGACGAATGTACGCCGTATCCCGCGACTGAAAAGGAATCGCGGGATTCCATGGAGTTGTCGTTACGCTGGGCACAGCGCAGTAAAGATGCCCACGCTGATTCAAAATCTGCCTTGTTCGGCATTATTCAAGGCGGCATGTACGAGCATTTGAGAGACGAGTCACTCGCGGGGCTACGCGACATCGGTTTTGATGGTTACGCCATTGGTGGGCTATCAGTGGGCGAACCGAAAGAGGATATGTATCGAATTCTGGAGCATCTTGCGCATCAGTTACCTGAAGATAAGCCACGTTACTTGATGGGCGTGGGAACGCCAGAAAATCTCGTCGCGGCCGTACACTACGGAATCGATATGTTCGACTGCGTACTGCCGACGCGCAATGCTCGAAACGGCTGGTTGTACACCCAAACCGGTGTAGTCAAGATTCGCAATGCCAAATACGAGTTCGATACCCAAGCGATTGACCCAGAATGCGAGTGCAGCACTTGCAAACAGTTTTCGCGGGCTTATATAAAACACTTACTTAAAACCAACGAGATGCTTGGCGCTCGCCTTGCGACGATTCACAATTTGCATTTTTTCCTAGATTTAATGCGCCGTATGCGAGAAGCGATTCAGACAGGCAGCTTTGATGAATTTAGGCATAATTTTTATGCTAAACGAGGTCAGCCAGACCCAACTGTGGCATAATCTCGCGCGTTTAAAGACGAAGACCAGCTGTTAACTGTTATGGCTGGAATACGAGCATTACTCAGGTAGATGGCAATTGAATTAAACAGATCTGTCGCCTGATTTATATGCACCGCTCAGCTTTGAGTTGTTTTTCAAATTCACATAATTGAGGACGAATATGTCATTTTTTATTTCCGACGCCATGGCACAGACCGCTGCCGGCCAACCTAGCACGTTCATGAGCTTGTTGCCGATGATCGTCTTGTTTGCTGTGTTCTACTTTTTGCTTATCCGCCCGCAGCAAAAGCGACAAAAAGAGCACAAGAACATGGTTGAAGGTTTAGCCAAAGGTGATGAGGTTGTCACTATGGGCGGAGTGCTCGGCAAAATCACTAAGGTTGAAGACAATTTCGTAACCCTAGAGATTGCCAGTGGCATGGAGGTTCGTCTGCAACGAGCCTCGATTCAAGCGTTAATGCCGAAAGGAACGTACTAGTTCTACTGCTGCGGTGGTGCTCGGTCAAAGCTGTCTGTGCTGTGTAGCGAGATATCAGTCAGATAATTGTGCAAATAGATTTGCTACCCCTTAATCGAGCTGTTTGATATTTTGAACGGCTTTGAGCGTTATCTAAAGCTAAAAGACTGCTACAGATC
>CAZOIG010000414.1:0-3725 GCA_964579235.1 uncultured Gammaproteobacteria bacterium | reverse complement strand
CTAGAGTAGATTTGGCCAGCCCGAGACCGCAGTTGTCTCCGTTCTGTTCTTAGGTAAACTTCGCTGGCATGACAAAAGAGCATTCAAGTGATCAGCCTGCCGCGGACGTAAGTCTAATTCAGCTAGAGCAGGCGAGCACTCTACAATCACGAGTAGTCGCCTCTTGTTTAATGACTCTCTTGGCCATTTTTGTGCCGGCGGGCCTGATGCTGGGCGCCACTACACCGCTGCGATTCAGCGCTGAACTGTTCTGGTGGTTGAGCACATCGATCCCACTTGTGGTACTCAACTATATCTACGCACAATTTCGCTTTAGTGATGGTCTGACACAGACAAATGCTGGACAGTATCTAACTGGCTACACCGTAATTTGGTCATTAGTTGGGCTTGTTTGGACACTTAATGCGATTCATCAAATTGATTTTTCTGTTGATCGAACGGTTATTGTGGGCGTTGCTATGGTGACCATGATCACGGTTGGCGGTTTAATGCCAACAACGCCCTACAGACCAGCTTACATATCACTCGCTAGTTTTGCGCTTGTGCCATTCTCTTTGTACACCATTGCTCTCGGCCCCGTCTCGACCAAAGTGCTTGGTCTGGGAGTATTGGCCTACTATATCTTTTGTTTAATCGTGAGCTCCCGAGTTCAGAAGAGTTCAAATGAGGCGTTTGAGGCCGTAAGACTACGAGCGTTGATGGACCAAATTCTAGCTCAGCAGACACAAATTGAGCGCGCACACGTAGAAAAAACGCGTTTTCTAGCGATGTCTAGCCACGACTTAGCTCAACCAAACAACGCGGCAGGAATGTTTATCAGTGAGCTCGTAAAGCTTGCAAAACCGGGCACCACCGAAGCACAGCTACTCGAGAAATTGCAGGTGTGCTGGAAGTCTCAGCGCGCAATTATTGAGGGCCTCACTCAGATCACTCGCTTAGAGAGCGGTTCCATCCAGCCAAGACTGCAAACTACCAGTGTTGTTCAAGCGGTTGAGAGGGTTTTGCTGGAGTTTGAGGCTGACCAACAAAGGCTCGAGTTTAATAAGCCTGCTCTAGGCAGTAATTCGAGTACCGATAGTTCGCTTATCACATCTGACCCTGCGTTGCTGGATCGCATTTTGCGAAATCTCATCTCGAATGCACTGAACTATTCAAGTAAAAACTCAACAGTCGTATTGTCTTGCGAATCAGTTGATAACAAACTTTTGTTTAGCGTTAACAATCAAGGACCTGCCATCTCTGATTCAGAAATGGCGCGCATGTTTAATGAGTTTTACAGAGGTGGTTCCGCAAAAAATCCGAATCACAAGGGACTGGGCCTGGGCTTAGCAATCGTAAAAAATCTAACCGAACTATTAAACATTGGGCTTGAAGTGAGCTCAGATGAGCAACAAGGAACGAACTTTTTGCTTAAGTTTGATAAGACTATGGATCAGTCTGTAGCGAAATCAGATCAGCAAGGTGAGATGCAAAACGAAGATGAAAATCTGCTGATCGCGATTATCGATAGAGAACCAGCCGCGCTAAATATGCTGTCGGTATTTCTATCTTCTCGCGGGTATCACGTTGTGAGTGGCAACACTATAGAGGAAGTCAGCGCTGGGCTGTCGAGATTAGGGACACCCCCAGATCTAGCCTTAATTGATGCCGAGAGTTATTGCCAAAACGAGCAAATCCTAGCCAGCGATGTGCTGCGCAACATGAGCGTCATCGTGATTTGCAAAAACAATGCTGCGGTACCCAAGTGTATAAACACTTCGGCTACCAACAAGGCCCAATTCGTAAGCCGTGCGGAACTTTTCGATCAATTTGAGCAAATCAAATCTCAAATACTTAACTCTAGTGGCGATGACGCAATGATGAAGCAATAAGGACTGAATCAACTTAGGTTAGACGGACTACGGACGACGCAGCGTCTGGGGCGATGTTTTAAGCCTTCTAACAAGGCTTCAAAACTAAACACCAGTATTAGAAGCAGCAACAGTCTTGAGATAACTAAACAAAGCCAAACGATTTGGCTTTTTGTAAGCATGCCGTTCTAGTCCTAACGTTCAAAAGCGAATACATATTTCTCAGATGGGTTTTTACCGTACTCTCAGAAATATTCAGGTTTGTCGCGATTTCCTTATTCGACAGTCCTTGTTCTACCATCAACAAAACATCCACTTGTCTATCGCTTAGGTTTATCACACCTTCCTTAACCGCAGCGTCTTGATCAAACACCGCCCGCAAACGATCTGGAAGATAAAAAGTGGCAGGCGCTGCAACAATCGATGAGATTCCTTCTAATATCGACTCACAATCCTGCGATTTATGGATAAAGCCATTCGCACCAGCGCTTTTTAAATGAACGTAAGGGGGCTGTGTATCGATGCCGGATAAAACCAGAACAGGCAGCTTCATATCGCGTTTTCTGATGGCTTGGACAAAAGCTAGCCCATTCATTTCTCGCATTATCAGGTCTGAAATAACCACATCAACCTGCAACCCAGCGTCCAATTCATCCAAGAACTCTATCGGTGAACTGAATGTGGTCACGCAGCACGGTGCATTGTTAGCTGTCCGAGAAGATGACAGTAGCGCGGCTAGGCCTTCTAGAAATACCTGATGGTCGTCTACAACACAGACTTTGAGGGTCACCCTGATCTCCCAATACAACCAAAATCGTTAGCGTGTGCCTAGTATATACGATCAATGTGGGGCGAGAAGTGGGGTTTTAAAAATGGCGGAGAGAGAGGGATTCGAACCCTCGATACGCTATTAACGTATACACACTTTCCAGGCGTGCGCATTCGACCACTCTGCCACCTCTCCGTATTTTTATTTCGTAAATAGCTCTAACGAGTCTATTACGCTGCGCGTTCGCGGCGCATTCGCATTGTGCTTGCAATGAGCGCTTCACAACCTTGCATTGTTCAGCGTAGCTACAGTTATTCATGTGGTCGATAACCGTAGGGCGCGGAGCATAAACCAACTATAGCGGCGTTTCAATTGCTTATTGCTTGGTGCTTCTGGAGTGGTTATTCTTGTTGCATGTCACATTCTGAAGACAGCCCGCAGAATCAGCTTAATCCATTCCAATGGCTCAAATCACACACTGAGATTCTGCTTATATCGGCGCTCATCGTCGCGGCTTTATTTCAATATTTCTTTCGCGCGCAAGCTCAATCCTTTGAGCAAATGCAAGCGAGTGGCGTCTTACGCGTATTGATCTCAGATGAGCCAGATTCGCAATACGTGCTCAATCAGCAGCATTTTGGCTTCGAATATGAGCTCTTGGCGGGGTTTGCTGAACAGCATGACGTTGAGCTTGAGATGACCATCGTGCCTTACGCGCAGCTCTATTCGCGACTCGCAAACGGGCAGGGCGATGTTGCGGTGGGCGGCATCATCGAGACTCCATTTGTACATCGGGTCAGTGAACCCACCATAGCGTGGTTTGATGCACGCACAACCGTGGTGTATCTGCGCGGCACGCCCAAACCCAACTCTGTAGAAGAACTCGCTGAAGCCGGTGTTAAAGCCTCATCACGTTATTTTGAGCTTGAGCAGCTGCAAGACTTGAACCTTATTGACGACCACCGTTCTGAATATGAGCTATTAAGCGCAGTGGCGTCTGGCAATGAGCGTTACGCACTGACCACCAATTATCGTGCGTTGTCGGCCAAACACTATCTACCAGAGCTCAATCGCAGCTTTCTGCTGCCAGAATCTGTGCAATTAGT
>CAZOIG010000413.1:0-2474 GCA_964579235.1 uncultured Gammaproteobacteria bacterium | reverse complement strand
GAATGTAATCGTAGCAACATAAATAAGCTCGACACGCATTGGGCTTAAATGCAGGCTGTCGCTGACTTGTTTGCGAATTTGAGTCTCTTTCAGCTTGATCGTTTGCCAATCGATCATCCACCACATAATCGTGATCCCAGTACACCATCTTCGGGTCTTTGCCGCGTTTTTTGGCTTTCACGATGGCGCGCTTTAAGAACAATAGCGAGGTATCGCGCAGTTGCTCTGTTAGGGGTAAATACAGCACATAATCTGCCTGTTTCAGAGCCTCAGCACCCTTTTGATCGATTGCCTGCGAGCTCAGAATCTGATCGGGAGGAAAGGTTAATGACTGCAGCGCGCCGCGCTGAGAATCGCTCTCAACCACCACCAATAGCTTCAGCTGTTTGTGCCACCAGCGCAATACCGGTGCCCAAGCGTGCCACCACTGATAGTCCTCTAAGGCGGTTAGATAGCCAGACTTTGAGACGTAAAACTGCAATATATTGGTCGAGAGTTCCTGCGGCTTCTGAAAAATCATACCGATCATCGTCAGCAAAACCCGTAAACGCGGAAAGTCGTATAAATAGCGAAGACAAATTAAGCCGACGCGGGCACGGCCCTCGACAGCGCCAATTTGCGCTAATCGGCTAATCGTCAGGCTGTCGCTGTAGCCCAGCAATGTGCCGGCTGGCAGATGGATAAGCATACGGTTGTTACCCACATGAAACCCTTCCAAATATCGATCGAAGCGACTGCCATCACTCAGTTCGACGACGACTCTAGGAATGTGATTGATTGCCGCAGCCACATTGAATTCAACAATATGCCAGCCCTCAAATACGTCTACGTGCGCCTGACTTAGATCGTAGACCTGCCAAGACTTCTCTAAACGACTGTTTAGTTGAACCAAACTTTTGAACGTACCTAACATCTAACGCGCCCCTTTATAATGCCAGTCTCTCAACTGCGACCTGAAAGCCGTTGCATAATTCGTGCAATCGCTTTTCTGGATCGCACCACGTAGGACTGTTCCAAAGCATTGAGCTGCTGGTTAGACGCGTCGCGTATTTTCTCTAACTCGCGGCTGTGTCGCTCCATTGCTTCGAGCTTTTGCGTCAATTTTTTGATTTGCGCTAAGGGCCCCGGTCCACTTGGCTTTTTAGGGGGCTCCAAGTACTCAAACTTAGGGTTTCTAAACTCGGTAATGGCTTGCTTGGGTGCGGTCTCGCGCAACACATCTGCGTCATCGCCAAGCAACAAAAGAAACGAGTTACTGAGCTGAGTTAATGTGCCACTCTCAACCAAGCCTTGCCACAGACGAGGTTCATAGCCACCAATAGTGTATTGAAGCTCGGGACTGCAATAGTCTCTCGAACGCACCATAGCTAATGCCTCGACAGCCTGCGTTTTAGCATCAGCGGGCAGCGCTTCATCAATCAAGAGGTGCGGAATTTTATAATCTGGAAAAGGCAGTAATGTTTTTAGCTGGCTAAATGGGCTTTGTTCAACTAGCGCTTGCCATTGCGCGTGATCGTAGGTACGAATACCGCTGGAGTTCGGGTAGTTCTCAATGCCAACATAAGGCAGTGCATAATGGTCTTCCTTAGCGCCCATGGCATACTTTAAACCCGTGCGGTTTTCGATCGCAACGGCTGTCACGCCACCAGGTTTAAGGGCATTATTGGCCAATTTGAGCAGATCAAGCACCGCTTCTTGGTCACTGCCTTTTTCCGAAAAACGACCCGCGTATTCCAAAACACCCACGAACAGCACCACATCGTAATGCGCCTGTGGAATTTCTAATTGATTAAAGTTTGCAGTAAGAAAACGCACGTTGGGTAGATCTCTACAGCGTTTAACCGCTAATGCAGCACGCGTGGGGCTGCCTTCAACAGAGTCTATCTGCAGATGCGGCTGCTCGCCCAGATAGCGGGAAATCGAGCCACAACCGCAGCCTAGCTCAAGCACTCGTGTTGCATTGTCGAGATTAAGTGCGCGCAACAAATTAGCTCGCGTGGAGCTCAAATGGTATTCAGTCGGCCAGTCTGTAATATGTTTTTCCAGCTCCGCTGACGCGCTAGAGAGGTCACTGCACTCATCCATAATTTGATTGAGCGCTTGCTCGGCGGCTTCGCCGTCAGAGTATTCAAACGCCGCTGCTTGGCCTCGCGCCGCGAACACACCATTGTCTTGAGCCACGAAGTCATTGAGCTCTACGATGTCCTGAACAGATTGATTTGACTCAGTCATGCGCGTCTCCGGACTCGTCTTGGCTGATCTCTAGGCTACCCTGTAAATCAGCGATGCCAAAGGCGTCAAGGGTTTCACGCACGTGGATATGAATCAGGTCATAACGTCGATCAACGGCGACATTGTCTTTCTCGTCGTGATCCTGAGCGATACCAAGAGAGATAAAGTAGTCTCCAGCAAGCAAATTCAGCTTCAGACCAAACTCGATACAAATCAAATCACCCGCCATTTGCTGAGGTGCT
>CAZOIG010000412.1:0-8901 GCA_964579235.1 uncultured Gammaproteobacteria bacterium | reverse complement strand
GGAATTGAAATCGGTATTCGTCGCCTAGAAGCTCGCCCAACTGCTGATCTGTGCGTTGACTGTAAGACGCTGAATGAGATCAAAGAAAGACAAATGATCTAAAGCCTGCGAGCTGGCCTGAAAGGTGGACTGAGAAGTGGCCTGAGAAGTGGCTAGAACGAGCCACCGGTTTTGAACCCACCCTTGGATCGACTTCGTGATGCGGAGCCAGCCCTTGGACGGATTCGCCCACCTTTTTTGCGAGGTGTAGGCCAATACCGAGAACCACCACTGCTTGAACTGCGCTCGGCTCGCCGTGAAGCGGAACGTCGCGAGCGACGACGCAAGCCGTCTGAACCAAACCCAGGACCCAAATCTGGCCCACCCTTTGACGAACGCGTAGAGGTATAGCGTTGGTTGCGTTTAATCACCCCCCATAAATCGCTGCCGGACATCAAGCCCTGAACGAATTGGCCCAGCGCGGCCGCGACCAACTCTTGGTTATCTATTTTCGAACGCGCATCATCAAACCGTGCATTCTTGAAGTTACGTCGCACGCCTTCGATATCTTTAAGACGGTCGAGTTGGCGCTGATAGAGCTTTTTCAAATCTTTCGAATCGTCTTTCAGCGACCGCGCCTGTTGGTCGACATCACTCAACTCAACCACGAGTTCATCGTCGCTGAATGAGGACGTCTCCAACACATAGCGATAGACCGCCTCTAGGTCTCGATGATCCATGGCTTGCGCGAGCCGAGACAAACACTGCCGAGACAGGCTGTCTTCCCCAGCAAGGTATGCGGCTCGGCTCTCAAGTAATTGGTTTAACTCAGATTCTTGCGCCTCGAGCTGGTCATCGAGCTCATCCAGTGTGTCTCGCAAGGTGCTGAGTTTTGCGTTCAACTGATCAAATCCAGCTTCGCGCAGACGATCAGCCTCGAATTTCTCGACCGCTTGGGCTTCAATTTCGGCTTGCTCCGCAACGTTTTGAGCGTGCTGCTCCAGTCGTTTTGGTATCTGCGTCAAATTCCAATAATTTACTCGCGCGGCTTCAAAGCCAATCAACTTAGCCACTTTGCCATCCAACCAGCGAGCGATCAGACCCGCCTCGTAGTCTGTGGTGCCATAACCGCGATCCCACAAATACTTAAATAATTCGTCGGCTTGATACGGCACCGCTTTCTCTGCCATATCCGCCTTCGCAACATCAACCTTTTGTTTTGATTCCAGCGCGATACTGTCAGCCTTAGAGGCAACCGCTAATTGTGCAAGGTACTCTTGATCCTCAAGTAAAGCGGCTTGCACCTGCGCTTGGGTATCGGCAATGCTTTGAGACACGTCGTTAACGCGCCCGAGTTGCTCTAGGCGCGTCTTCTCGATCTCTTGAGTAATAGTGGTTGCCGCCTCAATTTGCGCGTTTAAGGCGGTCAAGGAGTCCTCTCTTTGTGCAAGCAGAGACTTCACTTCGCGATCAGCAGTGCTTAGATTATTGTCTAACTCGCCGCTTTCTATACCCGCTAATCGTACTTTAGCGATTTCATGCACTAACGCTAGGCGGCGCTGTTCAACCGCAGCATAACGCTGACTCAGTCCGGCCAATTGTTGATCAACATTGATGGCTTCGCTGCGCAAGGAATGAAGCGTTGAATCGATCTTATCTAAGGTATTTATACCGCTCCACATGGCACTATTCTCCCCTGCTTGGCCCAAATCGGCATTGCCTTGCGCTGATTACCATTGCGTTATTGTCCCACCCAAGGTCTCGATCGAGTAGTTAGGCGCTAACTCCCCCCGATGTTTGCTGCCTACTTTATTATTTTGAATCACACCATCGTCTTGTTTGTCGGCGGCCACTTGATAAAAAACCGACTCCGGCACACGCAAGCCCCAGCGAGCTACCTTTTCAGTTTGGTTGTTTTCCTCATTTAACATCGGCAGCTCAACGACGGTGTTATTCGCATCGACCGCTTCAACAATTAGGTAAAAGTTGCGCCCAGAGGGGTTGTTAGGGGGTACGCGCCAGACACCTGACGATTCGTCTTGGCGCGAAATCACGCGTACCGAGTAGGTCTGTGCCAGACGCTCTTGAACGGATTGAAGTTCGACTAACACACCGCTGGCAGACTCATATTCCTGCTGGTCGAGCAAGGCATCGGCGTAGCGCTTGCGCTCCATCGCTTGATCAATGACTTCGCTCGACTTTGCGATTGCAATGATCGAGTTGGTGGTGCTTGAAATTTGCTGTGGTAATTGGGCCCTAGTTTGCTGTTCAGGTAAGACATCACTGATGTAGTAATAGCCACTGAATACACTGCCCAGCACGCCGAGAAAACCGATTGGTTTGCTCCAGCGTTTTCGGCTTACCCAGATGTGCGCCAAGCGCGTACGCCAACTGTGCTCAGTAGGCGTATATTTGAAGCGCTCTTGTTCAAGAGCTGCAATCCCGTCTTGCAGTATCTGGTCAGACACCTCGATACCCTGAGCCGCGTAAAGCTCTTTTAATCGAGTCATTAGACGCTCTCGCCGACCGTCTTGGTCGAGTTCACGCGCAACGATGGTTTCGTCATGGCGCAGCGTGTCTACGACATCCATTGCCGCCATCAAGTCTTCTAACTTGCTGTCACTCGAGGTGTCACTCATGCAAAGCTCGCTCTCTGACCACGTCAAGTAAACGATACATCATCAATAAAGACTAGAACTTGTGCGGTAACGGCAGTGAGCCACCGCGCTCAATAATCCGAGCCATGCGCTGTTTTCCGTCTTCAACCGTATCGCGAATCTCAGCCGCATTTTTAGTCGACAACACACGCATTTCCTCAATAATTTCACGCGAGCGTTCTTGAAAGCTCACCACTGAATCAACCAGTTTCTTCACAGCGTCAGCTCGAACGGTTGGCCCGTAGCCGGCTTTCACAGCCGCTTCTTGTACTTCGCCGCCTATCTCCGCCAAATCTTCAAGGCTCTTAGACACGCCCTCTTTCATTGCTTCGAGAGTTTGAGTGCTCTCGTGCAGTCCAAACAGGCCAGTAAACGAAGCCGTAAGTGCCGTCAGTACCGATTCATTCGTTCCAAAGAAAGTGATCGCCTGCTTGTACACGCGTTCCTTTGCGCTATTGGTTTGCATCAATCGTGCCATCACTACTTCTGAAGTGTTGTAGCTGACTGTGAGGTTATCCGAGATATCTTTAGATACTTGATAACGGTCTTCAGCAAATTGCAGATCGCGCATGCGCTCGTCACGCGCTAGTTCAAGTTGCGCACGAGCTGCAAGGTCATCGCTGTTAAATTCGGCAACGGTGTTGCTCGCTTGCTCCAACGCACCCTTAGCATTGTTCCAGATTGACTCAGCCTGCGCGAGCACGTCTAGCGCGTAGATCTCCGATTGTTTAATCGCGCCGCGAAAGTCTTGATACGCTTCCAAAATGACTCGCTCTCGCTCAATTTGCTCTCGCGAATCTTGCGCGACTTCCAGATAAGTATGTTTGATTTCGTCGAAACGAGAGGCAATATCACCCCGACTGACCTTCATCCAAACATTGCTCACGCGCTCGAAAGTATTAATTTTACCGTCGTCTAATTGCTCCACCATGCGCTTGGCGTCATCGCGAATCGAATTGAATGCGGTAGTGATGTCTTCGTAACGCTCGCCCACTCTCATTTCAGAAACATGTTCACGCACAATATCGTTGAACACCGAGGCTTGCGACAAGGTTCGTGCAATCGCCACCACCTTCGCTTCGTCGATGTCGGTGAGCTTTTCCAGCAAAGAAACTACTGGCGCCTCATCGACTTTCTCGGGCATCAGCCCCAGTTCACGTATTTGGCTAAGCGCCTTATCGAGGTAATGAAAAGTAGATTCAGACATAATGCGGATCCTAGGTTAGTTCAATTTCTAGCCAGCTCATTTGGCCGACTCGCCATGTAGACAGACATTTAGAGCAAACAGTTTACGACATTAATTTCTCAGAGCAAGCGGCTCACGGTAAGGTTTTGTAAAAATACGTAAGACGCTTTTAGTGGTCACCAAAATCACTCGCCGAAAACAGAGAATATGGCGCTCAAACTTATCCACAACAACTGTGGATAAGTCTGTGCAAAAATCCGCTTAGCTCAATCGCTACAGCACTCTTGAGAAACTGCTTAAAAAATAAGCAGTAGATATATATTAATATAAATCAATAACTTATAGATATTTATTGACGTGAATTATTTGTTAGTTTGGCTAAACCTTGCCGTTAGAACAACTTTTAAAGTTGTGCACAAGTGCTCACAATTGACGTAGAGAAATTGCTAGACTGCGCCCTGCCCAGCCAGAGTGTTTAGTTCGCCCCAACGAGAGCGGTCTGGGCCCCAAAAATGTAACTTCTAGATGTCTTATGAAAAATCCAAATGAAGCAGATCTAGCTCGCGACGTGGTGACACGACTCGATCGACCAGGCTTTTTTAAACGTCTTTTGGTCATGGTCTATGACGGTTTATTGTTACTTGGCGTGATCTTCATGGCCGTAATGATCTTCCTGATAGTGACCAGCCCTTTCGCATCCAGCGTAGACCCAACAATACTGCGCACCATTAAAGCGATCTATTTGAGCGGCGTTAGTTTTATGTTCTTTGGGTGGTTTTGGACACACGGCGGTCAAACCTTAGGGATGCGAGTTTGGCATTTGCACTTGGTTGACGAATACGGCAAATACCTTACTTGGCCGCTAGCCGCCAAGCGATTCCTATTGGCAATTGTGTCTTGGTTACCGCTAGGACTGGGGTACACCTGGGTGTTGCTCAGTCAGAAGCGCAACACTTGGCACGACTATTTGTGCAAAACCAACGTGGTTCGAGTACCGCCAAAAAAATAGTCACGCGGCCCAAGCTAAATACTCGGGGCGAGCGAGGGCGTCAGATGATGCGCCTTATCATTATGATGCTCGCGACACAGACTAAAGCGGTGGGCAGAATCGCGCCTAAAAAGGGGGGTATCGCGAACAAAGGCACGAAGTAGGAAAACGCCTTATTCAAAATAAAGAAGCCCAGACCAATCATTATGCCCGAGAATAAGCTGCGCCCTAGCCCGCCAGAACGAACCTGTTGAAACACAAAGGGAACGGCCATAATCAGCATCACAGCGGTTGCCAACGGCGTAACCAGCTTAGACCAAAAAGTAAGCTCGTAGTTGGTTGTGTCTTGGCGGTTAGCCTGTAAATGCGAGATGTAGCGGTTTAATTGCCAGATCGAAAGCTGTTCGGGCTTCACGAGGAAGATATTGAGAATGTCTGGGCTCACTGAGGTGCTCCAATACGCCTCACCGATTTGATCGGCCGCCGAACGCGTTTCGTCGATCTGTGTGCGCTGTAAGCCTTTCAACACCCATCGCGCGCCATTGTTTTGATACTCGCCGCGCTCCGCTCTAGACAGAAAGCGAAGAAAGTTATTGCCATCAAACTCAAAAATTTTGACCTCTAACAAAGTCAAATCGGGCAAAACCTCACCAATATTGACGTACGTGTTTTCATCGCGCAGCCAAATCCCAAAGTCACTTTCTTGACGGATATTGTTTTGGATTGACTCCGCCTTAATCTGCAAGGCTTTAGTTTCGGTGTAGGGCGCCACCAGCTCGCCCATTATGAGAGCCACCAGAGCGAGCACACCGCCGACTTTCAGCACGGAACCGACGATACGCATAATCGACACGCCTGCGGCCCGCATAACGATCAACTCTGAATCACGCGCCAACACAGACAATCCCAAGATCGAGCCGATCAAGGCCGCCATCGGAAACATCAAATACAAAATATTGGGGATCTCGAGAATGACGTGCTGCAAAATCTGGAACACACCGTAGCTGCCACGATCCAAATCGCCCAACTCATCCAAAAACGAAACGAAGGTGAACAAGCCCAATAACACCACGATGGTCACTAAAATATGACTCAACAGAATCTTGCCAATGTATAGATCGAGAATTCTCATAGGCTTAGTCTAAAGCAGTGGTTGATGCGTAGGGCTCACGCAGCGGCTGCGTTGCGCTTGCCAAACGAAAAGCTCGGCAGCAAGGGTAAATTGTAGTTACGACGATACAAGCAATACAGTGCGAGCAAAAAATAACTGCCGTGCACCAGCCAGATCGGTGTGCCGGTCATCGCATCGCCCTTTTTAATTAGCGCCACGGTATAGCCCAGCAAATTGGTGTAAGTCAGATAAACTAAGAACGCCAGCGTCAGCCCGCTCGACTTACCCTTGCGCGAATCAACGTGGCTCAGCGCCAGAGCAAATAGCGCCAAAATGGGTAAGGTGAACACCTTAGCGATCCGCCAATACCACTCACTGCGATAATGCGGCAGATCGGAAGACATCAGCTCTGCATTACCTCGCGCCCTGACCGGCAGGGTCAGTGTAGTTTGATTTTGAGGTTCCAAGCGCAGCGCGTATTTCTCAAAATCAATAACTCGATAATCAGGCGACCCTGGATTGCCCTCATACCGAGAGCCGTTAACTAATACCAAAAATTGGTCTTGGGTGTTGGGGTCTTCCATCCGGTAGGCTTCCTGAGAAACCACCACACCCTCGCGTTCGAACGACGCTCGATAAACGAAAACGCCTTCATAATTACCCGTCTCGCGATTATACGCTTCAACAAAATAAGTGCCGTTGCCGCCTTTGGCTTCCACAAACTTACCCGTAACGATCCCAGATACTTCACTGCTTTCGCGGTATCCGCGCTCAAGATCGTAGCCGCGCGCTAGAGACATAGGCGTTAAATAAAAGGCACAAAACACCACTACGCCGTTAACAAAGATGATCAAGACTGTGAGGGGTTTCAGAAAGTGGGTAATGCCAACCCCAGCGCTAGCAAGTACCGCTATCTCCTTATCGGAATACCAGCGATTGAGCACCATCAACAAGGCAATGTAAAACATCAGAGGTATCATCACATCCAAGTAGGCGACCATTTTTAGGGCTACTAGAGTGAGCACTCCAGTAATCGGAATCAAACCTTCCGCTGCCTGACTCAAAAAGCCCATAACCCGCATTACCAGAAAGATACTCACGATCACGAAGGTCACTGCCAACGTGGTTCTGAGTACTTCATTAATAAAAGCGCGATTAATAATCATCTGAATTCGAATCTACCCTGAGCACTGTTTGAACCCTGACTGGGCCCTAGCTTAGCTAAGCCTAAGTAAAGTTGCGGATACCCTATTTCCTATAACCCTGTTGAAAAACGCTTTTCTCATAATTGATGATGGTTGTTTATGCCTGAGGCGCTTGAAACCAGGCGCCATTTGTCTTGTTTGCCGCTGTCTATCGGACTTGCGCTATAATCGCACAATGCGAACCCAACGTACCCTCTTGAGGCTCTAAGAATCAATCAAGATAAGAGCCCTGTCTGAAGGTGTACAATGCGTTGGCCACATAATTCGATAGCGTCTTGCGGCTTTAAATCCAGCAAAACATATCTGCGAAGTGAGCCAACAAAGTGAACGACATAACCACTTGCCGCGCGAGTATAGCAAGGCTTTGTTAGCTTGTACTGCTTGAGCGCCAATGATAAGCCCTAGAGCTGCTCAGGTGGTGAAGAATAATTAACCAATAGGATCAAAGCACCCGTGAAAGTACAAACCAAATCGACGCTTAATTTGAAAGCGAAAACCGACTGCCTTGTTGTTGCCTTAAAACCGTTAAAAAAGCTCAGCTCTCAACAAGCGGAACTCAATACCCTCACCGAAAAGGCCATCGATCGATTGCAAAAGAAAGAGGTGTTTAGCGGTGCGGCAGGTGAAATAGCGGTGATCAGCGCGCCGGCTGGCATCGATGTTGATCATCTCGTTCTTGTTGGAGTGGGATCAGACCGCTCGATCAGCACCGAATCCGTGCGTTCAACCCTAGATAAACTCGCCAAACGAATCAAAGCTCTGGGCGTTAACGACGTGACCTTAGATCTGGCTGCTCTATGCGCGAAGAGCGATGCTGAAACAGTCGCTCGCCACGCCGTAGAAGCGATCGGCGACGCCGATTACGCCTACGTAAAAACCCCAAAATCGATTGATCACAAAAAACCCGGCAAGGAACTCAAAATAGTGCTTTGTGGCACCGACTCGAAAGAAGCCGCGGCTCTTAAACGCGGCGCAAAGGTTGGCTCGGCAATCAACTCGGGCAAAACCTTGGCGAAAAACCTGGGCAACATGCCGGGTAATGTCTGCACCCCAACTTTCTTAGCTGGCCAAGCCAAAAAAATGGGCCGCAGTCATGGGTTGAAAGTGAAAGTCCTGAACGAAAAAGAGATGGGCGAACTCGGTATGGGCTCGTTACTCTCGGTCAGCAAAGGCAGCCGCGAACCCGCCAAATTGATCGTGATGGAATATTTTGGCGCGAAAAACAAAAAGGATGCTCCGCATGCTCTAGTGGGTAAAGGGCTGACTTTTGATGCGGGCGGCATTTCGATTAAACCTAGCCCAAAAATGGACGAAATGAAGTACGACATGTGTGGCGCGGCCAGCGTGTTTGGCACCATGCATGCAATTGCTGAATTAAAACTACCCATCAATGTGGTTGGTGTTGTGCCGAGTTCGGAGAACCTACCTGACGGCTTGGCCAATAAACCGGGCGACGTCGTGACGAGCATGGCTGGGCATACCATTGAGATTCTCAACACCGACGCCGAAGGACGCCTGATCCTGTGCGACGCGCTCACCTATACCGAACGCTTCAAACCTAAATCTGTGATTGATATTGCCACCCTCACTGGAGCCGTCATCGTTGCATTAGGGCATCAAACCGCTGGTCTGATGGGCAACGATCAAGGCGTAGTAGACGATATGCTTGCAGCCGGTGAGCAGAGCTTAGACTTTGCATGGCAACTGCCGTTGAAAGAAACCTACAAGCAACAGCTCAAGTCTGACTATGCTGATCTCGCCAATATCGGCGGGCC
>CAZOIG010000411.1:0-5926 GCA_964579235.1 uncultured Gammaproteobacteria bacterium | reverse complement strand
CGCTATTAATGACCGGATTGGCCGCGCAAAACAGCAGAGTCTGTGCAATCTCGCTAGGCTGCGCCAAACGGCCCATCACGACGTTTGAGCTTATCGCCGCGCGCAAGTCTGGATTAGTACTCAGGTGTTCGGTGAGCATCTCTGTTTCAGTAAAACCTGGGCAGACTGCCGCCGTATGAATGCCTCGACCCACAAGGTCTTGGCAGGTCGCTCGCATCTGACCAATTACCGCGTGCTTAGACACCACATAAGCATGAGTATTTGCCACCGCCTTAGTACCTAAAGTTGAACTCACATACAGAATCGACGAACCTTCTGACATGATCGGCAGAAGAATTCGATTGAGAATGCTCGCGGCCACCACGTTCAATTCCAACACGGTACGCAAAGAATCAGCCTGCAGGTCGCTGACCGTATCTTTGGTCATCATCGCGGCGTTATGAATTAAGCACACTTCTGACGCATCGGCCACAGCATCTAGTACGCGCTGCCCATGCTGACTTTCCCAATCTGGATCGGCAAGGTCGATGGGCAAATTAACCACATCAGCATTGGCACAAGGGCTGCGCGAGATATTGATCACTCTATAGCCTTGCTCGGCAAATAGGTTGACCGTGGCTAGGCCAATGCCTTTACTCGCTCCAGTGATAACGAGGCACTTACTCATGATAGTTCTCCAGTTGACGTCTTGGTCTGCTCTGCGGCGGCGTCTAAACCAAGGTAAGGACGTAAGCGTGCGACCAACAAATAAATAATTGGCGTATCCAATAAAGCCGCAAGCATCTTAAAAATATAATTACTTGCCATCAGTACCAACAGGGCTTGTAGACTGATGCCGCCCGCCAAATAAAGGGCACCAAAGGTGATACTGACGACCGCCAACGAATCAACCAACTGGCTAACTAAGGTGCTCGCATTGTTGCGCAACCAAACGTGCTTGAGCTGCGTTTTCTTTTTTAGATAGTGAAATACATACACATCAACGTATTGCGCAGTAACGTAAGCAAACATTGAGGCAAAAATTGCGCCAGTGGTCATGGCGTACATCAGCGCAAACAGCTCAACCTCTCCGCTTAGTGATTCGCCGCTGGGCAAAGCCACCGCATCACCCAATGTGAGCACCTGCCACGGTGGCTGAACTGTGGGGTCAATGCCAGGCAACGTATTTGCCAAAGACATGACTAACAAAATAAAACCGTTTAAAAACAGGCCAACCGTCACCAAGAAATTGGCTCTGGTTTTACCATACAACTCAGAAATTAAGTCTGTGCACAAAAAGGTGAGCGGGTAAGCCAATACCCCAACCGCGACTTGAATTGGGCCAATCTGTACGAACTTGGTAATGCCAATCACATTCAGTAAAGTCATGGCGCACAAAAATACACCAGCTAGAACAAGAAATACTCGTTCGCGGCGTTCTTGTAGTTGCGAGTCAGAGGTGGCGATTGCGTGCATAAAGAAACTCGTGGTGTTTTACTTAAAACAGTCTAAACCATGCGTATGGTCTAGGGCTAGATCGCGCACTACGTAATGATGTTTGAAGCGGTGTCCCAACGCGCTCGAGCCCACTGATCAGGACCAGACGAAACGCGCATTTCAAAGGCACTGATCTTAAGCTCGTCTAATAGATCCTTATCGGCTATCAACTCCTTTAAAAGATAAATGGCTAGCTCTTCGATAGTCACATTCAGAATCGGCAACAAAATTGTATCGGTTTTGAGCAACGGCATAACGATACCGTTGTGCGTCACGTTGTAGTAATCGCCGTCTTCTTCAATGCTTAAATGCGGTGAATTTTCGGCAATCAAGGTGTACTCGTCATATCTGGCACACAGCTCCTTGAGGATTTTTTTATAGATCGCATAGTCAAAGCACAGCCCGTTGTCGTCGATCTCGCCAGTTATCGATACGCCAATACGAACATTGTGCCCATGCAAACGCTCTCGCGACGTTGCTGAAAAAATCGTGAAGTGTGCGATCGAGAAGTGCAGGTACTGCTTATCGATCACTATGGTAGTTTGTCGTTTCATAATGAGAGCTTTGGCTCGTTGTAGGCCTAACGTTTTAGGCTCAATAATGTACTGAGAAGTGTAGCTTAGGCGTTATCATAGCTCTTTACCCACAGATGTTTATCTCTAGATAATCAAGGAGATGCATAAAACACGCTAAACGGAGTTTAATCCCAAGCAAGTTGAACCTTGGTGACGACACTTCTGAATTAACCTAATCTAATGACAACTGACCAAGCACCAACGCAAGACTCGACCAAGAACTATTCAATTCTGCTTTCGCTAGGCACCTACTTGCTGCGCTATAAAAAAGTCTTATGCGGCGCCGGCATTGCGCTAGTGTTCACCGCTGCTGTGACTTTGTCGATGGGGCAAGGCGTTCGTTTAATTATTGATAATGGCTTTATTGCGGGATCCAGCGAGGAACTCAATCGCACCGCCATGCTCATCATTGTTATCGCGTGTTTGATGGCCGTAGGAACCTATATTCGCTTTTACTTAGTGTCATGGTTGGGCGAGCGGGTCTCGGCAGATATCCGCCGAGATGTGTTTGAACACTTGATCAGCCTACACCCACACTACTTTGAGTCGAACCGGTCTGGCGAAATTATGTCGCGCCTCACGACCGACACCACACTTTTGCAAACCGTTGTGGGTTCGTCTGCCTCCATGGCGCTTCGCTCCACATTAACGTTTGTGGGCGGCCTGATTATGTTGTTGGTCACTAACCTCAAGCTCAGTGGACTTGTATTGTTGTGCGTACCAATCGTGTTAGTGCCGATTTTGATGTTTGGACGCCGAGTCAGGGTGCTTTCACGCGAGAGTCAAGATTCGATCGCCGACGTGGGCAGTTACGCCGGCGAGATCATTCAACAAATCAAGACCGTACAAAGCTATACCCAAGAAGCAGCCGAAGCGCGCGCATTTGGACGCCACGTGGAACACGCCTTTGACGTGTCGAAGTCGCGCATAAAGCAGCGCGCTATGCTGATCGCCGTAGTCATCACTCTTATTTTCAGCGCCGTAGCGGTGATGCTTTGGGTGGGGGGCAACGATGTAATAAACGGCACTATGAGCGGCGGGGAACTCGGGGCGTTCGTTTTTTACGCCATTATTGTTGCGGGCTCAGTCGCCACAATCTCCGAAGTTATTGGCGAGCTACAAAGGGCGGCCGGTGCAGCTGAGCGGTTGTTTGAACTCTTAAGAGTAGAAAGCGAGATCGTCGCGCCTGCAGAGGCAACGACGCTCGCGCAAAACAACTCAGGCAACAACAACCCGAGCAACACCAATATCCGTTTCGACAAGGTAAGTTTTAGCTACCCTACGCGCCCCGATGAGCTCGCCGTTAAAGACTTATCATTGGACATTGAAGCAGGAAAAACGCTCGCCCTAGTCGGCCCATCTGGCGCTGGCAAATCAACCATTTTTGAACTACTGCAGCGCTTTTACGATCCCGCTCAAGGCTCGATCCATGTCGGTCAAAGTGATTTACGCAGATTAGACCCAAAAGAGTTACGCGCTCACATCGGTGTGGTCTCGCAACAACCGACTCTGTTCAGCGGCAATGTCTGGCACAACATTAAGTACGGTAAACCCGATGCGTCAGACCAGGAAGTCTACGCGGCCGCTGAAGCCGCTTTTGCGCATGAATTCATTATGCAATTACCTGATGGCTATGACAGCGATTTAGGCGAACAAGGGGTACGCTTGTCTGGAGGGCAGCGCCAACGCATTGCCATTGCACGGGCGATTTTGAAGAACCCAAGCATCTTGCTGCTGGACGAAGCCACCAGCGCTTTAGATGCTCAGAGCGAACAAAATGTGCAGCTAGCGCTCGAAGGACTTATGCAAGATCGCACTACAATCATTATCGCGCACAGGTTGGCGACAATTCGTAATGCTGATGTGATTGTGGTTTTAGAGCAAGGCGAGTTGGTGGCGCAAGGCAAGCACCAAGAACTATTGCAAGAGTCGCCTTTGTATCGTCGGCTCTCAGAATTGCAGTTCCAAAGCTCCGAGAACTAAAGCCGAACTAAAACCAAACTAAAGCCAAACTAAAGCCAAACTAAAGGGAGATGTTAGGGCAGAGCTAACTTGAACGGTTTGACCACTGTTTTAGCGTAAACACCCTGCAATAAAAAAGGGTCTTTCTGCGCCCAAGCTTCAGCATCCATGAGCGAGTCGAAACGCGCGACCACCAAGCTACCACTAAACCCAAGCTCTGGCGTGCCGGAAGCAAGGCCGTTCTCGTCTGCGTTTGGATGTGGGCCAGCAATCAATAAACGTTCTTGGGAGTGCAAATCGTTTAAACGAGCAAGATGAGCGGGGCGGTGCTGTAAACGAAGCTCAGTGCTGTTGGGCACATCTTCACTCATAATGGCAAACCACATAATTGGCCTCTATTGATAATAATTATTCTTGAAGAGCGCTTTTCTAGACGCGAACGCGATACTAGTGAAGCAAGCCTTGATCCGCGGCTTCTTTGGCTTCTTCAACACGGCGCAATTGGATTTCACCAAAGCGCTGAATGCCCGCTTCAACCATAGCACGGGCAATATCCAGTTTATCTGGAGCAAGCAAGTTGAGCGATGTGTCTGAAAAACGAATCACGACCATCGGCTGTTCAGGCGAGTCAGCGCGTCGCAAAGCGATGTCGCCATTATTCAGGTGAACAAGCTCAACGGTGGTTTCTTGTGTTTGAGTTTTAGTCGAATCAGTCATTAGATCGGTATCTCTTCGTTTTTAGAGTAAACAGCGATAAGGGAAAAACGTAACAACGTAAAGCTAACACACTCAACGTGGTGGCAGTGATTAACCCTTAGCCTCTGATCTAGTTTATAGTGCGGTCTTAACAAATAACAAGCTCAAATGGGGACAAACATCCATGGCACTTTGGAAAAAACTACTCTTCGCCGTACTAATTATCATTGCCGCTGGCGCGCTCTACTTATTGATTAGTATTCGTACTATTAGCGTAGAGCAGCTTAGCGACGACCTGCATGTGTTACGCGGAGTAGGCAGTAACACCACAGTGTTGAGCACAGACTCCGGCACAGTAGTAATTGATTCGATGACCTTCCCGATGCAAGGCGCGCTGATAAAACGCAAGGCGGAAGAGCTGACGGGAAAACCAGTGGTCCTTCTGATCAACACGCACTATCACTTGGATCACACGCACGGCAATCCAGCTTTTGACGCAGGTACTCGCGTGGTATCAACTCATCGCACCTTGTCTCATTTAGAAGCTCTAGACGCAGACTTTTGGGATGGCGAGCGCGCGCAACTCTTACCAAACGAGACCTTTGGCGATGAACTACGCATCAATTTAGGCAATAAAACGCTGCTGCTGAAAACCATGGGGAAAGGCCACACCGACGGCGACCTAATAGTTCTTATCGAAGAGGAAGAGACCATTGTTATGGGGGATTTATTCTTTAATAAGCACTACCCCAACATTGATCTGGAAGCGGGCGGCTCGGTACAAGCTTGGCCAGCAACGCTCGACAAAGCATTTGCATTAGAGTTTAAAACCGTTGTACCCGGTCACGGAGAAACAACCGACCGTCTTGGTATGCGCGACTTTCAGCGCTTTATTGGTCAATTAGCCACCATAGGACAGATGGCTCAAATGGACGGGAGCTCGCTGGACGATGTGTTGCAGAGTACACGTTTGAACGCAGATAAGGGCTACACCGAAGTCACGCTCGCGGGAATCTCAATCGGCCTAAATCGCGATTTCGTGCTGCGTCGCGCTTGGGAAGAGACGACGCAAAACGTCACATTAAAAAATCCACCAGAGAGCGAATAATACGCGCTGTTGACGTCCAAGCTGGCAGAGTACGCGGCATCTGATCCATAACCCTTCAATTATTCTTAATTGGTTAGATAGATTAAGAGTAATTGAATAGCGCGCCGCT
>CAZOIG010000410.1:0-3833 GCA_964579235.1 uncultured Gammaproteobacteria bacterium | reverse complement strand
GCCCCGATCGCCGCGCAACTCGACCAAGGCGCTGAACCAGCTGCCGAGCGTCAACTGTTTCTTAACAACCTCAAAGGCTTAGCTGACCTCGGTCTAATGGGCTTGAACGTGAGTGCCGACTACGGTGGCTCAGAAGCGGGTGTCGTGGCGTTTAGTTTGGCTATTACAGAAGTCGCAAAAGCGTGCGCTTCGACGGCTGTGACCATGTCCGTTACGAATATGGTGGGTGAAGTCATTCAAGCCGTTGCCAACGACGAGCAGAAACAGTATTACCTGCCAAAGTTGTGTTCTGGCGAGTACAGTGCTGGTGCTTTTTGCTTGTCTGAATCAGGTGCTGGTTCTGATCCTGCGTCGATGAAAACGCGCGCTCACCGAGAGGGTGACGAATGGGTGCTGAACGGCTCTAAAATGTGGATTACTAGCGCTGAATACGCGGGTGTCTATGTGGTCTGGGCAGTAACTGATGCAACGGCCAAAAAAGGTAAAGGTATTTCCTGCTTTTTGGTTGAACACGGGGTTGACGGTTTGAGCGTGGAGCGTGGTGAAGAGAAGATGGGCCAGCACGCGTCTTCTACTAATCGCGTCACATTTGATGATTGCCGGATTCCTGCCGACGCTCTGATGGGTCGCGAGAACGACGGTTTTCGCATCGCGGTGGGTGAGCTAGCTGGCGGGCGAATTGGTATTGCATCACTCGCGCTGGGTGTGGGTATAGCGGCCATGGATTACGCACGGGACTACATCAAAGAACGCGAGCAGTTTGGTAGCAAAATCGCTGATTTTCAGGGCCCGCAATGGATGCTGTCTGACGCCTACACGCAGTTAGAAGCCTCGCGCTTGTTAACGCTGCACGCTGCGCAACTTAAAGAGCTTGGGCAACCGTTTGGTGGGGCTGCGTCAATGGCCAAGTTACACGCCAGTGAGACGGCCAACTCAGTTTGTTATACCGCTGTTCAGTTGATGGGGGGCGCCGGTTATAGCCGTGAGTACCCATTGGAGCGCTTTGCACGAGACGCGCGCGTCACTTCGATCTATGAAGGGACGAGTGAAGTGCAGCGAATAATTATTGCTCGCGAGTTATTGAGCGATTAGTTAGGGAGCAATAAGCAGCCTAACAGCCAGCACGCTCAAGATAATTTTTAACACGAGATCAAAGCGCTCTGGTGGCGTTTTGAGTAAGACTTGCTTACCTAGAAAGGTGCCCAAAAAGCCCAAGATAATCATCAGGCTGATGATTCCAAGATAGGGTCCAAAACCAAAGCCGAGCAAGCCAAATGCTGCAATCTTTAAGCTGTGTTGTAAGCACAAGCACACTGAGTTAGTAGCCACAGTCGACATTGGGCTGAGTTGAAAGGTGCGAATCAAGGCGATAACCAAAGGTCCGGTTGCACCGACGAACATGGTCATTGTTGAGGTGATCACGCCACCCAAGCCCAAAGAGGCTAGGGTAACTCCAGACGGTTTAAGTTTGGGTCCCCAAACGCTGAATAGGATAAACCCACCCAGAACCGGCTTTAGTATCTCGCTGGGCAAGCTAACTACTATCTGTCCACCTACGGCGACCCCAATTATTGCGCCTGTGGTGAAGGCCACGCAGAGCTTCCAATGCACATGTGCGAGTAACAAAAGGGTGCGGCCCAAATTGGAACCGAGCTGCACCACGCCGTGCACCGGTATAATCGCAGGTGCCGGCAAAATAGAGGCGATGGTGGCTAACATTAAAGTCCCACCGCCAATTCCCATTGATGCCGAAATGAATGAGCCGATAAAGCTCATTATCACCAATATCAAATTACTCGGCTCACTCAGCAAGAGTAGAGCTGCATCAAGCCAAGTCATGTTGATGTACTCGCTTATTGGAATGCCGAATTATCGTCTATTGGCGCTTCAGCCGACGCTTGGCCGACCGTTTCATAAAACGTTTTATCACGTTCTGAATTGGCTTCGGCAATCACGTAAGCGCGAATGGCCTCGGCGGTGTCGGCGTCAAACAAACTTGCGAAGTTTGGCATGCCTTTGCTCGCCAGCCCGCCTTCTACTACCACCGAACGCCATGCCTCTGCGCTGCGAGTAATGGCCGAGACGCGTAAGTTGGGAATGCTGCCGTAACTCATGGCTTGGTCTCCGTGACACACAGAGCACCGATTAGCGTAGACGTTTGCGCCCAAAGTCAGCGTTTCAGCTGGCACTTCTAAAGGAGCTGGTGGCGTTAGATCAGCTATGGATTGGTTGGTCGGCTCGGCCAGTTCAGCCGCCCCGCCAAGTTTAAACACCATGATTCGGCCACCGTCTGGGCGGCTGCCCGTGGGCAAAATACCACCCGCGCCTAAAGCAAATGACCCGCCCCAGCCTGCGCCTACTGCAATGTATTGCTCGCCATCAATCGCGTAGCTGATAGGCGCTGCGACAATGCCAGTTTGGGTAAAAAAGCGCCACAGCTCTTCACCACTGCTGGCGTTATAGGCTGCGAAATGTGCGTCGGCAGTACCTTGGAATACCAAGTTGCCGCCAGTGCTCAATACGCCACCATTCCAAGGTCCTTGATGCTCTACCGACCAGCTGGCTGCTTGCTTGACTGGGTCCCAAGCGATTAGCCGACCCTTCATCATTGACTTTAGCGCTGTAATCGTCGCGGCGTCTGTTGGTAGGCCACCAAGCTGCATATTGGTGCCGGTGTTCCAGAAACCTTCCGAGTAATCGTAGTCGGCTAACTCTCCGTAAACCCATGGCGCCTCTTGCGCAGGAATATAGACCAAGCCCGTATCTGGGCTGTACGCCATTGGCATCCAGTTGTGCGCACCCAAGGGCCCCGGCAATTGAAAAACGGGCTCATTGTCATAGTAGCGTGCCGCTGGCACTTCAACTGGGCGACCAGTTTCTGGATCGATATGCGTCGCCCACGTTACGGGTACAAAATTCTTAGCCGAGATGAATTCGCCATTAGTGCGATCCAGTACATAAAAAAAGCCGTTCTTGGGTGCCTGCATAATCACTTTGCGCAGCTCTCCCTCGATCTCCATATCCGCTAAGATCATGTGCTGGGTTGCGGTGTAGTCCCAAGATTCAGCCGGAGTAGTTTGGTAATGCCAAATATACTCGCCGGTATCAGGGTTTAAGGCCACCATTGAAGATAGGTATAGATTGTCGCCGCCTTCAGGGCTGCGAATCCCGTGGTTCCATGGCGAGCCGTTACCAACGCCGATATAGAGTTGATTCAGTTCTGGGTCGTACGCCATGGAGTCCCAAACCGTACCGCCACCACCGGCTTCCCAGTACTCGCCGGTCCATGTTTCGGCTGCGGCAGCGAGGGCCTCGCTCTCAAAACCATCTGCGGGATTGCCGGGAACGGTGTAAAACCTCCAGATCATTTCGCCGCTGTTCGCGTCGTATGCACTGACATAACCGCGCACACCGAATTCAGCGCCGCCATTACCGATAATGACCATGCCTTTTACGATTCGAGGTGCTCCCGTGATGGTGTAGGACTTGCTCTTGTCGACCGTTAATATGTCCCAATTGACTTCACCAGTTGCCGCATCAAGCGAGATCAAGCGACCGTCTATGGTGCCCATAAAAATATCATCACCCCAAATGGCAACACCGCGATTAACTGCATCGCAACAGGCCCGAGCCGATTGAGCTTTATCTACCGCAGGATCAAATTGCCACAGCAGTTCACCCGTTACTGCATCCAAAGCTGAAACCACATTCCAGGTAGCGGTCACATACATAATTCCGTTATGTACGATCGGCGTGACCTCGATGCCACGCGATGCGCCCAGCTCGTACGACCAACTTAAACCAAGCTCTTGAACGTTTTCAGTGTCGATGTG
>CAZOIG010000409.1:0-5671 GCA_964579235.1 uncultured Gammaproteobacteria bacterium | reverse complement strand
GCAACCCTTAACCAATATGACCTTGTTGCATTATCCAGCGATGGCAGATAAGCAAAATTCCGACACAGATTCCTTCGGGATTCACCCCCATAAAGATACGGATGTGTTGACTCTTTTAGCCCCCGACAGGGTAGGTGGTCTCTATCTGCGTCCACGCAACTCACAGAAATGGATCGAGGCCGAAGTGCCAGATGGTGGCCTAATTTGTAATGTGGGGGATATGTTAGAAACGTGGTCGAATGGACGGTTTGTTTCCACACCACACATGGTGATCAATCGGACTGGTGCAGAACGCTATAGTTTTCCCTACTTTGCGGTGCCTCGGCACGATGTTGATATCAGCCCGATTAAGAGTGCTGATACAAATGCGGGCTCGGCTGCGGCTAAAGAATGGCTACCAAGTTTGGGGACAGCCGGCGATATCTCTCGTCAAATTTGGTACAGCAATTGGCCAGATTCTCAACTTACACATGCGCAATTGGATCCGTACGCACGATGAATTGGCTTTGATTGGAGTTTGAGCTGTGTTTCAACTCTCATGCTGCACTGTATTCTTAAGACAAAAAAAACGCCCTCATCAAAGATGAGAGCGTTTTTTTAATCAAAGTAATGAGTGCTGATTATTGAGCATTCAACTTGTCGATTACTTTCTTAGTGATGTCAATGCGTGGGCCGACCATGACAACGATCCCTGGAGAGTTATTCAGAATCAAGTCGTAGCCGCCTTCTTCACGAATTTCTTCGATTGCTGGACGAAGTTGCTTTTCAATTTCAGCTAGGCCTTCTTGCTGCAATTTTTGCGCTTCACGCTGTTTGTCGCCTTGTAAACGACGAATCGCAATTTGCTGATCTTCGTATTGTTTTTGTAATTCACCCAGTCGATCTTGCGAAAGCGTACCAGCGCCTTCTGCCACTTGTTGGCGAATCTCAGTCGCTTTACCTTGTAGCACTTCAAGTTCGCGCTGAACTTCTTGTTGAAATTCTTCCAAACGACTACCCAGTGCTTTACCTGCTGGGGAGTTGGCAACAACCGCATCCAAGGTAATGACTGCAACGACAGCTGGAGTGCTTTGAGCCAAAGCTTTGTGTGAACTGAACGCCATTACAGCAAGTGCGATAAAACAAATTTGGCCAAGTTTGCTAAAACGAGACAGGTTAGACATAGATAAAGAATTCATGGGTTCTCCAAATTAATTCAAATTTTTATAATAGATAAATGGTCGATCAAAGGATCGTCCATAAAAGTCTTGCCAAGCGATACGCAGAGCACCTGAGTTTGAGGCGTAAAACAGGCCAGCAACCCTTCTGGAGCTAAGACATGCGCATCCCGCAGCCGAATCATATAGGTTTGTTTAAGATTTTTCTCGCCTGATGATGCTCTAAGCTGTGGACTTTATGCAAAAAGTGATTGAAACGTAATAAAACGAACGTTCGATTCACGCACAGCGGCTAAAACCACGAGGTATTCTAGGTTTTTACACGATGGTTGCCAATCCTAAAGTAGGGCTTTTTCTGAAAAGTAAGCAGCGCTGAACCGGTGCGAAATACTTTTTAATCCTGAGCGCACTGACTTAGAATCTCCACATGAGTAAAACTGTACATAACCGAGTCTATGTTTGATTACCTGCGACACGCTTACGCACGTTATCGGATTCGATATCCAATTTACTTCTTCCACCATTTGCCCAAATGCGGGGGAACATCAGTGCGAGAAGCGCTCGATGCTTGGTTTCATGTTAATCAGGATTACCAAGGCCAAGATCCTCACGAGTACTTGCCACCCATTGACCTTAAAGATCTCAATAGCCACAACTGCGTAGTCGGTCATTTTGGGCATGAAGGTCAATACTTGGATCAACGCTACCCGCAGGTATTCTCAGGCTATAGAGCGGCGCAACGCTATCGAGTTTTCACGTTTATGCGCGATCCGCTCAAAATGCGATGTTCGCTCTACCGTCACGACCTTAAACTCGGGGTTAATCGTCACCCCGATATGGTGTCGTCGATCATGTCCTACAACAATTACTTCGCGCGTATTTTGCACCTTGATCAAGGTAATTGGCGGGCCACTCTTGAGCGGTATTTTTTCATTGGTAATGCCGATGACCTGCAAGTGAGCTTTGATCATTTAGCGGAATTAGTGAATCGTCCGAAGGTTGTGCTGCCTAAGACCAATACCACTAAGCGTGATGCCAGCAATACCGTAGCGGCCCTCAGCGCGGCTGAAATAGCGGCCTTCAAAGCGAGCAATCAGCTCGACTACGAGATTTTCGATTGGGTTAAAAAACGACTTGAGTTGATGTGAGTTAACCCTGATCGATATTCGAGCTTCTCTGATCAGCCTTGACAGATTTCCTGATGTTGCTTGAGGTAGCTCAAAAAAGTCGACCTAGCTAGCCTCGGGCAATTTGTACGCCAACAGTAATGCCGCGAATACCCACAATACGAGACTTATCGAGATCTGCGCTAGCAGGGCACTGATGGCTCCACTGATGATAAGCAATAGTCCTATGGCTGAGTTACTGGTTGCAACGTAATCCGTACGTTGATTGCCCTCTGCAATATCCACTACATAAGTTTTGCGCGCTATTCGAACGCCCTGATGCACGAGGCTCAACAACAAGAAAAGACCGAGTAGCAGATACACTTCATGGGCAGTTTCAAGTGCCGAAAGCATTGCGGCGCTTATGCTGAGAACGGCCGTAAGAGCGGCACACAAAAGCATAACTCGTCGACTGCTCTGGTCAGCAGACCGACCCCAGATGGGGCTACTTAAGAAACTCGCTGCGCCAGACAGTACAATTAGTATGCCAAGCAGTTGGATGCTGTTTTGCCAATCAGAGGATTCTCTTTGAATCAGCAGTACGAGATAGGGCGCTGAGAGCGCAGAACTCATTAAAAATGCGCGCACCACAACAAAGCGGCGAAATAATTCATCTGAGCGAAACAGTAAAAGGCTGCTTTTAAGCTTAGTTTTAAGACTTTTGGGGGTTTGGGTGTCGCCCTTTGGTTCACTGATTAATAACTCCGTCATTGACGCTACAAACCAGGCGAGAGCTGCGATAAGGATGAGTCTCACTAAATTGCTTTCGCTGCCGAGTACATCGAACACAATGAACAGACCAATCAAACCCGATACGCCACCGGCAATCGCGCTCGACCAGCCCAATAGCCCACCCCTGCGACCAGACTGCACCGTTTTACCTAAAACATCTTTGGAACAAATCGAGCATACCGCTCTGGCAAGTGCTAACAGCAATACTAATCCCACGATCAAACAACCCGCCGTCCAGCCTTGATAAAGAACGGCAACAAGGGCAATCAAGCTTGCGCAAAGCCCTTGCACGGCGAGTCCAGCGGAGTAGGCAAATTTGCGGCGCGCTAGACTTTGTAAAACATTACCAATAGCGAGTTGCGGTAACATCGAACCAGATTCTCGAATTGGCACGAGTAGACCGATTAGCCCGGGCGGCACGCCCAAGCTTTGCATGAGCCAGGGTAAGACTGTTTTTACGCTCAGTAGCGCATCTGCTATGGCGTTAAACGCCTGAGTGATCAACAGCAAATAGAAGTTCATACCGCGTAGTGTAGTTCATGCGCTGTAAAGTTCGGTTCGGTGCTATGGCTAAATTCAAATTATCGCGTTTCGCGATCATGCTAGGATTAAGCTAACTCAGTAATTGAACAACTAGGGAAACAATCCTATGAACTGTGAACGACCTACAAGCGCTTTGGCTTCTGTGTTACGCGTGAGTATCGCGATTTTATTGTCCTTTTTATTCTCCTCTTTATTGTTCTCTTTATTGGTCTTTAGTGCTGCCACGGCACAAGATGCCGATGAGGAAGAACCAGTCTCGAACTTCCCTGAAACAGAAATTTTTCTGTTTGAGATAGATTTAGAATCTTCCGATGCTCCGCTATCAGGCGGTGTAAACGTTACGAACCGCGCAGGGTACGATAATCAGCCTTATTTTACGCCAGATGGCGCTTCATTCGTTTATTCGCGGGACGACGGTCAGCAAACCGATGTCTATGAATATTTCATTGAAAGCGGAGAGATTAAACGTTTAACCGAGTCCGAGGCCACTGAATTTTCTCCAACGCCGTTTCCTGATAACTCTAGTATCGCGTTTGTGAGTGATCGCAGTTCCAGCATTTGGCATGCAGGTCGCGACGATATGAATAATCCCAAAGTCGCACAAACTGCGTTTAACAACACCGAACCCATCGGCTATTTCGCATGGAACCATGCAACTGGGGATATTTTGTATTGGTCGCAATTTGGCTTCAGCATTAGTTTGGTGCATGAGTCTGAAGCCAAATACCACTTTGTGACTGGTCACGCAGTGCCCTCGACCCCACACGTAATTCCAAACACCAATAAGTTCAGTTTCGTACACCGTCAAACCAATGAGCAAGTGTGGATTAAAGAACTGGATCCGGATTCTAAAGCGATACGCCCGCTCGTGCCGTTGCTGGGGTCAAATGCGAATTACGTGTGGAGCGAAGACGGTAAAATCGTCTTGATTGAAAACAATAGCCTGCATATTTACGACCCAAATACTGATCAGGGATGGGAGCAGCTCGCCGATTTCGCCGACTTTGGCATTAGTCAGGCGTACCGCTTAGCGATCAGTGATAGACACCTAGCCGTGGTCGGGCAAGTGGCTAATTAGTTAGATTTTTTCCACACTCTAAAATTTCTCCTACCGAATAGGTCGCTCGCAAAGCGGGCGAAAAAAAAGCGCGCTTGAATAAATCAAGCGCGCTTTCTAACTTTTTTGCTGCTAGCAGTCTTGCCCTAGATACAGAGGGTTACGAAATTGCCGTTAGCGGTTTTAATAGTAGGGCAAACTGGGTCGTCGAAATTGGGAGGTGCAGGTAGGGCACCACCGATGAGAACTTGTATCTCATTTCGCGCCAACTCAGCGCCAAGATTGTCTTTAATCGCTAAATAGACTGTATAGGTACCCGGCACACTTGGATCAAACGAATCCAAAGGAGCGACCGGGAAAAAGGCATAGCGCCAAGACTGTTGAAGCACATTGTTGTTGTCTATTAGCCCCAAGTAAGAAGTGTTGTCAACTGCTTCGGTTCCAGCGCCATTGGTCGTGCTGTTATCACCGATGCTGTGATCGAAAAAGCCAGCTGGGGAAGACGCAGGATCGACTGGGTCGAAAACCAAATAATCAGTGGATAAGCTCGGATCAGCGTCTAAACCGAGCTCGTAGCGAAAGTCGCTCAGCACGTCACCAGAGTGGCCATCGTAGTCAACATTGATAGTCCAGTCGAAATTCCAAGTTCCTTGTGGGTTCGACAAGTCCAGCTCAGCCAAACTATAACTATACGTTCCATCGGCATTAAAGTTAGTAACACTGGCTCTTGGTAACTTTGCTCTCAAACCAAGCTCAATACTTTGGCTTCGAGTTATTGTGAAATTTCCGTTTGCGTTACCCGAGCCAAAAATTGTGTCAGGTGTTATATCAGTAGCATTGGCCGAAGGAGAGCCCTCTATGAGCACCTCGATTTCAGTCCGCGCAACGACTGCACCATCGCTATTTCTAGCTAAAAGATACACAGAATATGTGCCCGGATCGCTCGCTACATAGCTTTGCAGTTCTGGGCTCAAGCCTCTAAAAAATTCATAGCGCCAAGACTGCTGAAGAACATT
>CAZOIG010000408.1:0-5242 GCA_964579235.1 uncultured Gammaproteobacteria bacterium | reverse complement strand
ACTTAAAGCGTTTCAAGGGCCATTTCCAGATATTCGGTTTTGTCCTACCGGTGGAGTCAACGATAACAACTACAAAGAATACCTAGCGCTTAACAATGTAATTTGTGTAGGCGGGAGTTGGTTTGCCAGCGCCGACCAGATCAAACGTAATGCATGGGAAGAAATAAGCCAAAACTGCAGAGTACTTTCAGGCACTTAGAGCGAGAACGAAAACAGCCGTTTCTATGAACGGCGTATACTCGGCTAAAGGTTGTATAAACGCTCAGGGCTTGGAATCAGCAAGTTTGCCGCCATATAGTGAATTCACTGCGGCAAACTGGATAATTCAATGAGCTTTCTTGCACGACCCATAGTTTCAATCCCACTCGCACTTTTCTTCGCACTCCTGCTCTTAGCTTGGTATTGGAGCAGCGAGCCCGATCTTATGTCGCTTAAGGCCCCTGAGTTGGAGTACAGCGATGAACAAGGCGTTAAGCCTGTTGTCGGCTACGCCACGACGCAAATGATGATTCAAGCAGTCGAAACTCTCTTGGATAAACCGGGTGGTTATTTAGGCAACGATGTTACGCCACCAAGCGTGTTCTTAGATAACATTCCTAATTGGGAGTTCGGTGTACTTCAGCAGGTGCGAGATCTGGCCAAGGCTCTGCGCAATGACTATAGTCGCTCGCAAACTCAATCGGTTGCCGACCCTGATTTAGAGATCGCTGAACCTAGGTTTAACGTGAATAGTGAAGCATGGATTTTTCCGTCGGCTGAGGGCGAGTATGGTCGTGGTAAAGAAGCTCTATTGTCGTATCTAGAAAGACTGTCTGATTCTGATCAAAAAAATGCTCAGTTCTATGCGCGCGCAGATAACTTGAACGAGTGGTTGTCTCTGGTTGAGAAGCGCTTGGGCTCTTTGTCGCAACGCCTTAGTGCAGCGCGTCCACAAACTCGGCTGAATACCGACTTGGCGGGCGATGCCAACGCCCAACAATCGACCGAGGTTGAGAGCGAGATCGTTGCCAAAGTGTCTTGGTTTCAAATCGACGATAATTTTTATGAGGCTAGAGGTACGGCTTGGGCGTTGATTCATTTTTTGAAAGCGGCTGAAATTGACTTTAGACCTGTACTGCAAGATAAAAATGCATTGCCTACTCTGCGTCAAATTATTCGTGAACTGGAAGCGACTCAACAAGCCATGTACAGCCCAATGGTGCTCAACGGTTCTGGTATGGGTTTTTTCGCCAACCACTCATTAGTGATGAGCTCTTATATAGCCCGCGCGAATGCGGCTATTGCAGATCTACGACGTTTGTTGGCGGACGGTTAACAAACCGATCAAGCTTGAGCGAAGGCTTTAAGCAATAAAAAAGGGCCATGCGGCCCCTTTTTATTGCTCACTTGGAGCCGAGATCGACTCATATATCTATTTGTTCTCCCAAAAATCGGCGTTCTTAATGCCGAGTTTCTTCGGATCAAAAGTGTATTCGGTGACACCGTCCTTTTGTTGTTGTTCATAGTCTTTCAAAGCTTTGATCGCGGGCCGAGCCATAAAGAATATGATCAGGATACCAATGATATTAACCCAAGCCATCAAACCCACACCGATATCGCCTAAGCCCCAGGCCAAGTTTGCTGCCTTCACCGTGCCATAGAATACCGCTGCCATCAGGACAATCTTGAGAGTCAAAATTGCACCGGGCAGTTTGATGAATCGTTTGATGTACACCACATTACTCTCGGCAATATAGTAGTACGCCATTAGAGTAGTGAACGAGAAGAAAAACAGGGCAAGGGCTACAAACGGATTGCCGATGCCGGGCATCACGCTCTCGATTGCCATTTGCGTAAACGCAGGGCTGGCAATGATGGTGCTGGGGTCAACATTTTGTACCAGTATCGCGGCGTTTTCCGGGTGCACATTGTAGGCGCCGGTAATTAAGATCATAAACGCGGTTGCTGTGCACACAAACAAGGTATCAACGTAGATAGAAAATGACTGCACTAAGCCTTGTTGAGCAGGGTGCTCAACTTCGGCTGCTGCGGCCGCATGCGGTGCAGTACCTTGACCTGCCTCATTTGAGTAAACACCGCGTTTTACCCCCCACCCAATGGCCGCGCCAAAACCTGCCATAGGGGTGAACGCATCAGACACGATCATTGAAATAATGCCGGGTAGCTCGCTGGCATTAATTGCAACAATCACAACGGCGGTGATGATGTAGGCCAACGCCATGAACGGTACGACGATTTGCGCAAAATTGGCGATCCGCTTTACACCACCAAAAATAATGAAACCGAGGATAGTGACAATAACGGCGCCAGTAATAATTTTGGTGCTCTCTAGGGTGCCTAGGGAGGTTTCAATCATTGAGCCTGAGCCAAACGTTTGAGCAACCGCGTTGCCAATTGCGTTGGACTGAACGGTCGGCAATAAGACTCCGCAAGCTAGAATAGTCGCCAACGCGAAGATCCATGCATACCAGGTTTGACCCATGGCCTTTTCGATATAGTAAGCTGGTCCGCCGCGGTATTGACCGTCGTGCACTTCTTTGTAGATCTGTGCAAGTGTCGCTTCAATGTAAGCGGTAGCGGCACCAAAAATAGCCACGATCCACATCCAGAAAACCGCCCCAGGACCACCAAAGCCAATCGCGGCAGCAACCCCAGCGATGTTACCTGTGCCGACTCTGCCCGACAATGATACCGTTAACGCTTGAAATGAGGAGATACCTTGATCTGAGCTCTTGTTGGTGGTGATTAAGCGAATCATTTCTTTGAACTGGCGTACCTGTACGAACCGCGTCAACACGGTAAAGAATAGGCCTGCCGCTAGGCAAAGATAAATGAGCGCGGGGCTCCAAATGATGCCGTTGATAGTACTGACTAGATTTTCCATAACTGCGTTCGTTAGTTTTATTTGGTTTTGAGTATAAAGGATAAGCCAGACGTCGGTAAGCGTTTAAGTGTGGCTTGCCGACTCAGTCGCTCAAGGCTTGAACCGAAAAAACAAACTGGGGACAAAAAAAGGGACGCCGAAGCGTCCCTTTCTAATTACTACTTATTTCAAGAAGAGCTCAGAGTTCGAGCTCTTCTTGTTTCACTACATATCTCTTAACTCGTTAAGCGATTAGTAGTTGTACGTAACACGGCCGTAGTAGAACGAACCGTTGAAGCCGAATGGTGTGAACTGGCTGTATTGCAAACCAAGTACACCACCGAAATCAAAGCCACCACAACCCGCAGGAGTTGCTAGACAGCCTTGCTCATCAAAGATGTTACGAGCACCAAAAGCGAAGTCCAAGTTGTCAGAGTATGTGTAGCCAACTTCTAGGTCTACAGTCTCTGCACTTGAGAATACGCCGCCAGCTTCGCTGTCGAAGTAGTTACCATAATGGTTAACACGTGCTAGGAAGCGCGCTTTTTCCATTTGGTGGTTCGCTGTCAAGTTCCAACGAGTACCTGGTACACCGTCTTCAATACGTTGTACACGGTCATCACTCAAAAGATTTGGGTTACGACGTGTTACTTCAGTGTCCGTATAGTTGAACGCGAAGTTGAACGTAGTTGTACCGTTTAACCAATCAGCTGTAGTTGTAGCAACAAGATCAACACCAGAAGTGTTAGTGTCGAATTGGTTAGTGAAGAAACGGAACTCAGAAATGTCAGACGCATCGATACCAGCTGAGCTCAATTGAGCACGTTGGCCATCAGTCAGAGCGAAGTCATTTGACAAGCTCAAACGGTCATCTACATCAATGTCGAAGTAGTCGAATGTGAAGTCAACTGCGCCGATGCTGAAGTATGTACCCAAAGTGACGTTTGTTGACTCTTCAGGGCCGAGTGGTGTACCGCCAACTAGGGCAGAAACTGGGCTGTTTGAAGGAATCACGCCTTGGTTTACAAGTACACCGTTAACGATCTGTGTAGAGATGTTAGACGCGTTTGATTGACCTGGAGTCGGTGCTTTGAAGCCCGTGCTCACCGTACCACGAAGGCCGGCAGAGTCGCTCAATGTGTAGTTGAAACCTAACTTAGCGTTAGTTGTGTCACCAAAATCATCGAAGTCTTCATAACGAATTGCAGCAACAACCAACAACTCATCGTTCGCTTGCCATTCTAGGTCCGCGTAAAGCGACGTGTTAGAACGGTCGAAAGCGCCTGCGATTGCAGGTGAGAAGCCTGGGAAGCCGTTAGTTGAAGTACTGAAACCTTGAGTACCCAAACCGCCGTCGATGTAAGACTCAGGCTGGCCAGCGATGATGCTGAATTCTTCTTCGCGCCACTCAGCACCGAATGCTAAGAACACAGAATCAGAAAGCTCTTTAGTGAAGTCTGCGTTGATCGCCAAGTCTTGTTGCTCGTAGGCACCCGGATCAAAGTTACGTGGAGTGTTTTGACCCAAACTTGCGTTTACAGTGTTGTTGATCACGAAGTCTGCTTTGTTGTTACCAGTGTAAGCACTGACTTCCCAACCAAGACCGCCTTCAGTTTGGCCACGAAGACCTAGCAACAAAGAGGTATCTGTCACTTCACCACCGAAATTAGGTGTGAAACCACCAGGAATCACTTCTGTAAAGTGAAAGCACTCAGCACGCGCCGCAGCAGATGCGAAAGCCGCGCTTTGCAAGCCAGCGATAGTACCTGGGATATCAGTTGGGCAGTTGCCAGAACCGTCAGCTGTTAGATCAGCAAACAACAAGTTACCGCCTGCAGCGTAAACGCCACCACGGTTTGATGGGTTACGATAGTAGAAACCACCTAACACGTCTTTGTTGTTGTAGTTTGCTTGGCCGAAGAATTCCATGCCATTTGCAAGCTCAGTACCGAAGTTAGCCCAAAGTTTGATGTCGCCATCTACTTCAGGTGTGCCCCAGACTTGTGCTGGGTTGCCAACACCTTGGATGCCTGCTGCAGCAAGAGCCGCTGCATCGTCACGTTGGATTGAACGGTCAGTGGCTTCGGCTTCCGCCCATTCCGCTGTAAGGTTCAAGAAACCATTTTCGCCCATAGCGAAACCTTGGTTTACTGCAACGCTAAGTTGGTCTTCGCCTTCGCTGTATTGACCGTATTTAACTTCTACTGCGCCGCCAGAATCAGAGTTCTTTAGGTTGAAGTTAATCACGCCCGCGATCGCATCAGAACCGTATTGTGCAGCTGCGCCGTCACGTAGGATCTCAACGCTAGACATGGCAAGAGCTGGGATAGCTGAAAGGTCAGGACCTTGCGAACCATCGGCAAGACCGTTACCCAACCA
>CAZOIG010000407.1:0-7564 GCA_964579235.1 uncultured Gammaproteobacteria bacterium | reverse complement strand
TCTCGGGCTATCACCATGCGGAGGTTCTCGGCATAAGCGAGACACTTAACATTGAGAACTGTATCGCGTTTGGTTGCCGACGCCACCTCCACGCCTTCAGAACTCGGAGGATCCTTTTTAAGAAGAGCTTCTAATTCGGCGGAACGCACTAAATCGGCGAGCCGTAAGCCGTTGTCAGCGGGCCATCTTATCCCCAAGAGGGTCAAGGCATTATTGTTTGCCCATTCAATCTTACTGGAGTCGTCAATCAGCACAATCGCATCGGGTAGGGCACCAATAGCCTTTCGTACTTGGCTCAGATAACCGGTGAACTGACGTTGGCGTGATTTGGCTTTTTGATCGCGTTTTGCGAGCTTGCGGAGGATTAGGTAAATTTGGCCATCGGTGTCGGGAACCGATTTGATCGTTGGGTTACCCACCCAACGATTGAGTTTATTCAGTCGGTGTATTTGCCAAATTATTATGCCAAAGCTCGCGATCAGAATGCAGTGCAAGAAATACCCAGTTGTGGCACCAAGTAGCGCTCCAAGGATTAGAGTGCTGGCGATTTTCCAAATATCTTCTTGCATCTAACTATGCAGCCTCTTGCTAAACGGAATGAGTACTATTCGACGAGCGAGAACCGATAGCCTACACCGCGAACAGTATTAATATAACCTTCACAGTTAAAAGGTTCTAAAACTTTACGTAAACGTCGGACATGCACATCAACGGTGCGATCCTCTACATAGACTTGATTGCCCCAGACATTGTCTAATAATTGGTCGCGCGCGAACACTCGATCAGGGTGAGACATCAAAAAGTGCAGAAGTCGAAATTCGGTAGGGCTTAAATCAACATTCTGGTCTGAAATACGTACTCGGTGCTGTTCTAAATCTATTGTGATGGGCCCAGCGGTGACGATTTCCTTGCTTGAGCTCGTGCTCTGAATACGACGCAAAACAGCGTGCATACGAGAGATTAACTCTTTGGTTGAAAAAGGCTTTTTAACATAATCGTCGGCACCAATACTCAAGCCACGGATCATGTCTTCCTCATTGTCGCGAGCAGTAAGCATGATAATGCCAATATCGTGATTACCTTCACGGCGAATTCGACCAGCAAAGTCGATACCTGAAATGCCAGGCATCATCCAGTCAAGTAAAATTAGGTCAAAGTCCTGCTCTTGCAGTAAGGAGCCCGCTTGGTGGGCGCTGCTTGCGTCTTGTACGCTAAAGCCCTCGCTTTCGAGTGCCATGCGAACCATGTCACGTATTGCAGCTTCATCGTCAACGATTAGTATGTGTGCGCTCATTTTGTTTTACTTTGTCATTGTGTTGGCTCGGGGCACGCGGGTCGATCGCGTTACGGTCTTTTATGACCGTTTACTTGACCTGCAACCCGAACGGTTAACCCAGCATTAGACAGAGTACATATTACGTAAATGTGACGCAAACAATTAATCGGTTTCCAGCTTAAATAGAACCGCGTATCGCTCAAAATTTTTGACGATTCGAGCTTATATTTAAGCGAGGTGAGCGTTACACTGCGCCCCGAGATTTTGATGAGACTGATTTGGGCAATCGATAAGATTTGCGGTGATCTGAAATTCGGTCCAAATGAAGCGAACTATGCAACTGAGCCTGCGTTAGGCGAGAACTATAGGCGAAAACTGTGGATAAACGTAAAGCACGCTACGACGACAATAAGCTGGTTAAGCGACTGCAGCGCAATGTGGGGCAGGCGATACAGGACTTTGGCTTGATCGAGCAAGGCGATCGAATCATGGTGTGTTTGTCTGGCGGGAAAGACAGCTACGCGATGCTTGATGTATTGATGGCATTGCAGAGCCGCGCACCGATTGATTTTTCTCTCGTCGCCGTTAACTTGGACCAGAAGCAACCAGGCTTCCCCGAACACGTACTGCCCGAGTATTTAGCAGAGGTGGGTGTCGAGTATCGAATAGTTGAAGAAGATACCTACAGCATCGTTAAGGACAAGATTCCTGAGGGTAAGACAACCTGTTCACTATGCTCGCGTCTGCGACGTGGGATTCTCTATCGAGTCGCCGGCGAGTTGGGCGCAAGCAAAATAGCCCTCGGCCATCATATGGACGACATGGTGGAGACCTTGTTTTTGAACATGTTTCACGGCGCTCGATTAAAAAGTATGCCGCCTAAGTTGGTGAGCGATGACAAAAAAAACGTGGTTATAAGGCCGCTCGCGTACTGCCGCGAAACCGATCTAGAAGCGTTTGCTCGTTTGAGGTCTTTCCCAATTATTCCGTGCAACCTTTGCGGTTCGCAGGAAAACCTTCAGCGCAAGAAAATCAAGGCGATGCTACAAGATTGGGACAAACAGTCACCGGGGCGGGTGTTGAACGTGTTTAAATCTTTGTCGCGGATCACCGCCTCACACCTATTCGACGGTGATCTATTCGACTTTAAGTCCTTGCGCTTAGAAGACGGTGATTCGCTTACCGAGTTAGATATTGCGTTTGACGAGTCTCCGCTCGAAATGCTGGTGAACAGAGACTCGCTAAACGCTCAAAATTAGCGCTTCGTCGCAGTCTTCGTCGCAGTCTTCGTCGCAGTCTTCGCCGCAGTCAATCACCAATCATGGCGATTGTCTATTTGCCGCTGCTGAGGCCTTGTTCGCCCCAAACTTCTTTGATTCGACGATCTCGTCCGCAGCTCTTGCGGTAGTAGTTGTAGGTGAAACTGTGATTTTTATAGCGGTCTTGATGATAGTCCTCGGCTAAATAAAACGGTTTCTTCGGCAATATTTCAGTCACGATATCCTCTTCAAATGGCTTGTTCTCTGCCAGCGCCGCGAGCGACGCATCGATTACTGCTTTTTGCATATCGTTGGCATAGAAAATAGCTGATTTGTAGGAACTGCCTTTATCGCAGAATTGACCGTCGGGATCCGTCGGGTCAATATGCCGCCAGAAGTATTCGACGAGATCTGAGTAACTCACTTGCTCGGGGTCGTAGGTGACTTTTACTGCTTCAAAATGCCCAGTTTCATTGTAAGTGACCGTTTTGTATTGCGCAGTTTCGGCACTGCCTCCGGTATAGCCAGAGACTACATCGCGCACGCCATCGAGTTTTTCAAAATCGGCTTCGATGCACCAGAAACAGCCACCAGCGAAAACAGCATTAGCTGTCCCATCAGGCTGCGCGTCTGACGCAACCCCGTTGGTGGCTAAATCATTGTCTTTACTCGCGTTGGAGTTGCCTAAGAAAAAGTAGGACCCAAGTAAAAGTGCGAGGAGTGTAACTAGGGGTAATGCTTGTGTAGGTTTGATCATAATTGTCCTGATAAACTAAACGGGTAGGGAAGACTGCAGCGTTGGTCCGCAGACTAGGATTGAATTTTTCGTTTTTGGTATCACAGTTATCGAAAATGCGTGCTTTTCTACAGTTTAATTAGAGTTTCATTCAAATGACGCTGGGCGAATGCACTCTCATGCCGAGCAGGCTGAGGCTCTCATCCAGGCACGAGGCTCTGATCAAGGCTCCGTAGTAAAATGGACTAGAGTTATTCTGTCAGTCTCTATGAAACACCACGTCAATGGCTTAACCGTTGCCTGTTTACAATAATTGCAATACAACCACTTCACTATCTTATGACCGTTGCACTCCAAGAATTATTACTTCCGACTTCTGCTGAGCTGATCCAGGGCGACCTGAGCGAGCACGCGGCTGACGATTTACATTTTGTTAGTCAAAGACCTCTGCGTGCCCCTTATGTCAGTCAAGCGGAGCAACAAGAGCAAGGTTTAGACCTTCAAGAAATTGTTTTGGGCTTGGGTTGCTTTTGGGGTGCTGAGCGCAAATTTTGGAATACTGAAGGCGTGTATACCACGGCGGTTGGCTATGCGGCGGGTCATACGGCCAAGCCAACATACCAACAAGTCTGCGGCGGAGCGACTGGTCATGCTGAAGTTGTGTTGGTCGTTTTTGACAATAATACGACGAGCCTCGAAGAGATTCTGAAGGTCTTTTTCGAGGCGCATAACCCTACCCAAGGAATGCGGCAGGGCAATGATATCGGCACACAATATCGCTCAGGCATTTACTGTTTATCTGATGAACAGCTTGAGATTGCGGGCCGAGTTAAGCAAAGCTATGCGGATGCCTTAGCGAAACAAGGCTATCCAGCCGTCACCACGGATGTTGAGAAGATCGATAGGCTCTACTTCGCCGAGGAGTATCACCAGCAGTATTTAGCCAAAAATCCGGCTGGATATTGTGGCATAGGCGGTACCGGCGTGACTTGCGCAATCTAGCTTACGCCATGTAACTAGTACAATTGGGCCACTTTGCTTTATAGTATTTGCTTAGAGAATCACTTGAGCATTGAGCATGGCCGGTTTAGACGAATCTTCGTCAGAACAAAAGTACAGTCCAATTGAGGTTGGCCGCGAGGCATGGGGGGGTACTTGGGCGCTGTGGATGGCAATTATTGCCATGCTTATCCTCGTGCACCTTGCGCACGGCGTGTTCCAATATTCACAGCTGCGCTCAGACGCCTTGTCGCGGCACATCTCGATGGTGCAATTGAGTGTAGATCGCGCGGTCATTTCCCAAAAACTGGAGTTTGATCAAGCGCCGACTATTGCTGCATTTGTTGCTCGTGTAGAAAACCTTCCCAGTATTTCCAGAGTCCATCTGTTTGATCGGGTGGATCTAATTGGCGGCTCCACCGAGATGGCAAACGCTCAATTGGTCTATGGCTTGCACAAACAACTTATTGAATCCGTTGCGACGGCTAGAATCTTTAGCGATGCAATGCCGCTCTCGCTCGAATGGCTGAATAGTCTGCTAAAGCCGCAAGAGTATCGTTTGGCGACCGCCTACCAAGTGTTAGATCGGCAGCAGCGTCGTGGGGTAGTAGTAGCTTATTTGGATGTTAGTCGAGCTCTCGACGAGGTGCTGTTCCCCAGTGCGCGGCTTTATGCTGGGTCAACCTTGGCGGCGTTGCTGGCCTTGCTCTTATTGCTCGGCATGTGGCGTACGCGGCGCAAGTACATCACTCCACAGCAAATGTCGATTGATTCAAGGACTGAAAGGCTCGAGGCTTTGCTGGAAGAGGCGCGAGCGCACCATAAAGCGATCCGTGCCGCTGGCTCACATGCAGTGCAATTGAATCAGCAGTTTTTGCGTAAGATCGGCTCTGATTTGCACGATGGTCCAGCCCAGCAAATAAGTTATGCCGTACTGCGCTTGCGCGAATACAAAAAAGAGGTTGTCGACGAGCTCGTTGGCTTTGAACATTATGCGATTGTCGAATCTTTAGAAGCCGCCCTCAAAGAAATACGTGATATATCAACTGGGCTGGTGCTACCAGAGCTAGAAAAAATGACGATGCAGCAGTGCGTTAGTAAAGTCATTGCTCAGCACCGCGTCTTACACCCAGACATGGAGATCGAGGAGCTAACGTCTGATCTGAATTTTGACGCAGATTTAGGACTCAAAATCTGCGTCTACCGTTTCATTCAAGAAGGCTTGAATAATGCGGCGCGGCACGGTCAGGCGTCGCGCTGCAAAATTTCTGCAAATGTTATGCATGGTGTTATGCGGATATCCCTTAAAGATGATGGCATGGGCTTTCGCGTATCCAAATTAGACAGCGACCACAGTCGCTTAGGTGTGATTGGCTTACGAGATCGAATCGAAAGCATAGGTGGCAAATTCAACATCAATAGTGTGTTGGGCGTTGGCACAGCTTTGAAAATGTCATTCGACTTAGGGCAAGGTTCAGAGAGGCCAGTAGAGGGCTCTACAGATGCCACAGCCCAAGCTAAAAGCTAGATTTAACCGCACCTGCCTCACTGCAGACTTATTCTTGAGCAAAGACGCACACTCTCAAGCAACAAAGAGGTGCAAAAAACATCATAACTGTTCATAATTAACGCAACAGTAGTGGGGCTGTTACTCCGTTAACCCTGTGTTGAAGCAGCGTTTCGCTTTGGTTAACGTTTAACCGTCTTACTTTGATTGCAGGTGCGTATAACTAGCTCATAATGCTAGAGGCACTTAATAATCAATAGTTTGCGCTGTACTTTAAGGCATTGCTATAACGCAGTGCTAGAAGACAGCGCTTAAAGCAAAGAATTTGCATTTTGTTGTACCTCATATATGTCGGACCTCATTAAAGCCATCGTAGTTGATGATCATCCTCTGTTCAGAGAGGGTGTCGTTCGCTCGTTGCTTGAGAGTGGGTGTTTCGACGTAGTGGCTCAATCGGACAGTCAGGAAGACTCTCTGGAAAAAGCCTGTCGCTATCAGCCTGATATCTTGCTGTTAGACATAAACTTACCGGGTGGCGGGATCGAAACGGCGAGTTTGATCGCTGAACAAGCACCTAATGTGAAGGTCATCATGCTAACGGTTTCTGAAGAAGCTGATGATGTTGAGGCCGCGTTAACAGCTCACGCCAAGGGCTACGTGCTCAAAGGGGTTTCTTCAGACGAGTTAGTCTCGATCTTGCAACGCATTCACGCAGGCGAGTCGTATATTCCCCCGAATTTGGCCGCTAACCTATTGCGTCGCAGCTCAGACAAGTCAAATAACTCAGATAGCGAGGATGCTTTTGATTTGAATCGTCGCGAGAAACAAATTCTTGAAAAGCTTGCTGAGGGCTTGAGTAATCGTGAGATCGCTGACTCGATTTATCTCTCCGAGAAAACAGTAAAGCACTATATGACGCAAATTATGAACAAATTGCGTGTCAGCAACCGTGTGCAAGCTGCCCTAAAAGCCCAAGGCATGGCGCTCTCAGACAAAAATAAATAGGCGTTTGCGAGCCGTTTGTCTCGTATTTATCGAAAATAGGTCTATTTTCAGACCAAAGTCTGAACATTTTCATTACATAGGCTCCTTACAAGTCTGAGCCAAACTCCGTAAAGTTCAAGCACTGGTTAGGTAGGCCATAGATCGGCTCACAATTCGCTTGGACCTTGGTAGGGGTTGGGAAAAACGAGAGCGTATTCTGAGCCGATTCGCTTACTTCAATCATTCAGTATCCATACTCCCCCCGATTTTGGACATCCCGCTTTTAGTGTAATAGTGTTTGTTCAAGCACTTGGGCTTACCAAAAGCCTTCTTAAAAACGATCGTTTCGCTTTTTAGTTTCCAAAGCATCACCTCTCCAAATCGTTACTTTTTCAAATCGCCACTTTGCCAGAGCATTAGACGGCCGTAGCGCTTTTGGGTGTATCCAATACCCTTGTACCTCTCGATTAGCTTTCAACTTACTCGAATGAAGTCTGCTGGCGCGTTCAGTCCTGCGGATTCAAACTCAGTCATCATCTGTGATGCCGCGCCGCGGTGATTTATCGCAATCAGAGTAGGCTGGTGAAGCGTTCTTATGAATTCCGGTGTAACTGGTAGCGATGCAACAATAACGGGCTTAGAGCGCTTTGTGCGCCCTTCTAGTTTAGGGTTGATGTCATAGAACGCGGTGACTTTAATATTTTCCTGCTCTAAATAGTCATGCAGTTTCAAACCAGTAGGCCCAGCGCCCCAAATTGCTACCTGATTATGCTTCTTGCTGCGCAAAAAATGCGCAAGGTAGT
>CAZOIG010000406.1:0-7087 GCA_964579235.1 uncultured Gammaproteobacteria bacterium | reverse complement strand
CATCATTATCGGAGTTATTTTGTTGAGAGGTGGCGAGCTTATTCCAAGTATTTTGAAAGTGTTTGGCGCCATCACGCTGGTGCAAGGCGTATTTGAGCTGACCTTGGTATTCAGCTTCGCGACTTTGATTGTATACCCATTGGCACTGATTGTGCTTGGGGTGTACTTTCTGCAAGAGCCTGAATCCATCGAAGTAATTTAAAAGGTTGTCTAAAAAAGTGATGTAAACTAGCGCTCATTCAAGGCCGATTAGAACAGTAGACTAAAGAGCAAACTTTGTTTAAATCGGCGTCTTCCTAAACCTGAGCAAAACGTATTCTATTTATGTTGCAAACCGCCCCACAGATCAAAAAATTCGTTACTGAGTTTCTCATCATTGTGCTGGGTGTGTTTGTGGCCTTAGCGATGGAGACATGGTGGTCTGAGCGCGAGGATCGCTCGCTGGATAAGAATATCCGTGCTGATATGCTCAACGAGTTCTCGGCCAACATCACAATTTTGGAGTCTGACATACAAAGCAACGAAAGTGCCATAGCGCACTTTCGCTTTCTTCCAGCGCTCTCTCAAAACGAATTGCTTGAGCTCAGTGATGACACGCTCAGAGACGGTTACAGCGGATTTCATGATTGGGACGGTTTTGACCCACACATGGGCGTTGCACAAGCCCTTGTAAACAGCGGCAACCTTAGCCAAATTCACGATAGAGAATTACGTTTACGACTCGCCCGCTGGTCAGGGCTGATTAGAGAGAACAACCGAAAGCAATTGCAAGCGGTCGACTATCAACTAATTTCACTACTAACCGTTCTTTCAGACGCAGCCGCTGACGATGAGTGGACGGCTGAAGAGCGCCGAAAAATGCAAATTGTTTTAGATAGTATGGCTGCAGCCGTTCTTAACGTCGTTCGCAGCCAGAGAGCGTTACTGGTAGAAGCTAAACAGATTCACGAGTATTTGAATTCCACGCTTTAACTGAAAAACCTTTCATCACAAGCAAAGATACGATTAACCTAAAAACAGGTCTAAAACGCTATTTTACGTTCTTTTCCGTATTGTGATCTCATACTCGCCATGACTCTGTCCTAGAAGTCGGCGAAATATCCACCACGAAGCAACCATGTAGACCACAAGGTTTATCCAGAGGCCGACAAGCGTAAGTGCTAGCGGAGCGTAATCTAGAGCGTCCAGTATCAATCGAGTTAATAAACCAAGTGGCACAGCTATCACCAACGCAGCTAGGATGGTTCCGATCAAAAACTTAAGCCAAAAGGTTGTGACTAGTTCTTTCGGGACAAATGTATTGAAAAAGTCCGCTTGGCGATTGTATTCCAATCTCGAAAGCGGATCATTTAAGCGCTCATCCAAAAACCGTTGCGCCTCAGAAACCCTATCTGGAAAACGCTCTCTATCAATTGATCGGAGTACTTGCTGAAGCTCCTCAATCGTGTAACTGTCGTAACTCGGCTTGTCCATTATTCGCCTTTAGAATCTTCAGCTCTCTAGAACGGAATATCGTCGTCAAAATCATTGGCTGGCGGTGCGCTAGGAGCTGCTCCACCACCTTGATTGTTGGCTTGACCGCCGCCAAAACCGCCTCCACCAGATTGTGCTGGTGCGCCGCCGCCCTGATTTTGATAGCCCTGATTCGATTGTGGTCGCATTTGACCGCCACCACCGCCCTCACCTCGGCCACCTAGCATTTGCATCTCGCTGGCAACAACTTCGGTACTGTATCGGTCTTGGCCATTTTGATCCTGCCACTTACGCGTTTGCAGTTTACCTTCAATGTAAACCTGCGAGCCTTTACGTAAATATTCGCCGGCAATCTCGCCCAAACGGTTAAACATCACCACGCGATGCCATTCGGTGCGCTCTTGCTGCTCACCGGTGTTCTTGTCTTTCCAGGACTCAGAAGTCGCAATGCTGATATTTGCAATGGCAGCGCCGTTGGCCGAGTAGCGTACTTCTGGGTCATTACCCAAGTTACCTACCAAAATTACTTTATTTATCCCTCTGGCCATGCTGTCTCCTTTTGAATTTGAGCCTATGCTCTAAAATGACTTAAGTTAAGGTTTAAGTTAAGTCTTGAGCGTAAATTTTGAGCGCGCAAACCACAGCTTTAAGACTGCAACTTGCGCGTTTGTTCCGTCCGCTATTTTAGCGCGAGCACCACTTCTTCTAAAGCCTTTAAGCTTCTAATTCGCGATAAAAAACAAATCAATTGCGATTAACGCTGTTCCAAACTGAAATCAGTGTACGCCACGCGATACAGCACTGAATACAATATGGGCACCACAAATAACGTCAGTAGCGTAGCAAACGCAAGACCGAAAATAATGCTGACCGCCATCGGCCTAAACATCGCAGTGCCGCCCCATAACAAGGGCATCATGCCCAATACAGTGGTGCAGCTCGCCAAGAATATGGGCCGTAAGCGCTGACAACAGGCGTCAATCACCGCAACGTTCAGCGGCTTGCCTAATTCTTTCGCTTCGATGTTGATGCGATCAATCAAGACAATCGCATTATTAATGATAATGCCAGATAGCGCGATGATGCCAAGAATGGTAAAGAAACCAAACGACGAGCGCGCCATCAACAAACCAAACACCACGCCAATCAAGCCAAGTGGAATGGTCACCATAATGATTACGGGGCTGCGCCAAGAATTAAACTGAGACACCAGCAACAGCAATATCAGCATAAACGCTATGGGTAGCTTTTCGGCGATTGAGGCCGCGGCATCGTCTGATTCACGGCTTTCACCGCCAACATCAAAGCTGACGCCGCGCGGCCATTGCAAACTGGCGTGTTGCATTGCCGGTACCAGCTCGTCAGTGACTTCTGCGGCTGAAAACCCTGATTTAAGCTGGGTTTTCAGCGATAGAGTACGAATGCGGTCGCGACGCTCAATAACCCCAGGTTGGAAGGCCAATGAAACATCGGCAACTTGGCTCAGCGGCACTACCGCGTTATTTGACCTCGAAAACACACTTATGCCATCCAGCTTGCTGATGTCTTCTCGATCGCGAATATCAGGTCTAAGTAAAATCGGCAAAAGGTCGTCTTCGCTGCGGTACTCAGACAATTTCTGGCCTTGTAAGTTAGCGCGTAAGGAGTACGCCACATCATCACTGGTAACGCCCGCACGCTGCGCTCGCTCTTGATTAACCGATACTAAAAGCTTTTTCGAGGGTAAGCCCCAAGAGTTCTTAACCGACAAAACCTTGGGGTTGGCGTACAGAATCGTAATGGCTTCTTCGGCAACCTGATAAAGCTCATTAATATCGTCCCCTTGAATTCTCATGATGATGGGGTAACCCACCGGCGGTCCGTTCTCTAAGGCCGCCACCTGCTTCGACAAATCGGGGTGTTCATCGCTAAGATAACGCTCTATTGCGGCGATAATCGGCTGTACGTCGGCACCGTTGCGCGTATTCACCACCATAAACGAGTTAGCCGGGTTTTGATTAGGCGGATCGAGCCCGAGCGCCAGCCGCGGCCCACCCTCGCCAATAAACGTCGCCCAGCTTTCGACCATAGGACGAGCCTCAGCATCATCTAACGCCGATTCAGCCGTAACCCCTGCATCAGTGAATTCAGCTTTGATAAACGCGTCTAGATCTTGCACGAGGGCTTGATTAGTTTCGATTGAGCTGCCAAGTGGTAGTTCAAGTTTGGCTGTGAACACTGGGTCCTCTGAACCCTCAATAAACTTTTGCGGCACTAACGACATCATGCTCAACGCCAGCCAAAACACCAACACAACGCCAATTAGGCTGACTGTTCGGTGTTGTAGGGTCCAGAGTAGATAGCGCGTATAGAGTCTGTATGCGGGCGAATTGGTGCGGTCCTCATCAGCTGTTTTGATGTTGTTCATCGTATAGAGCGATAACAACGGCAAAAACGCGATGGCCAAGACCCATGAAGACAGCAAGGCAATCGTTACCACGAAGAAAATATCTGAGGTGTATTCACCAACTGCCGATTCCGCCAGTGCAATGGGTAAAAATGCTGCCGCAGTAGTCAATGACGACACCAATAATGGCGTAAGTAGTTCGCGACCTGATTGCACGGCCGCATCCATTGGCGCAATGCCCGCATCGCGTTTTACCAAGATCGACTCAACCACCACAATCGCGTTATCCACCAATAAGCCTAAGGCGATAATCAATGCGGCTAGGGATACTTGGTTAATCGTGATCGAGAACACCTGCATGAAGTAAAACGAAATCATGATCGCCAATGGAATCAATGTGGCGACAACGAAACCGGTTCTTAAACCCAAGAACAACAACATGACGACCACCACAATCAACACCGACTGCGAAAGACTAGAGATGAAGTTACCTACGCTCTCTTCCACTAAATCGGCTTGGAACCAAATCTTTTTGAGTTCGATACCCCAGGGATAAGCCGCTTCAAGTTCTGGCACTATTGAATCCAAGCGTCTACCCAGCTTCAGAATGTCTCCGCCAGCCCGCATAGAGACTGCAATCGCCAGAGCTGGCTCACCATTAACGCGAGTCAGCATATTGGTGGGGTCGTCATAGGCTTGGTAAACGTCAGCGATGTCAGACAAATAGACCAAGCCAGCACCGGGGATGGGTACAACGGTTCGGCGTATGTCTTCGATTGTTTCAAAGTTACCGCTGGGCTCTAAGGTTAGCCGCTCGGACCCACTAACCACGCTGCCGCCAGCCGAAACAATATTGATCTTGCTCAGAATACCCGCCAATTGTTGCGGCGAAATACCCAACTCGGTGAGTGTTGCGCTTTTATAATCAATAAAAACGACTTGCTCTTGCTCACCGTGGATACGCACCTTGGCAACGTCTTCTTCTTTAAGCAGTTCATCGCGTATTTCTTCGGCGACATCAGCCAATTCAGCGTAGCTGTAGCCCTCCCCCGTTAAGCTATAAACACTGCCAAAAATATCGCCGAACTCGTCATTCACATTGGGCGGATTAACGCCAGCCGGTAACTCCGATTGAATGTCCTCAATCTTGCGGCGTAAATCGTCAAAAATGGGCCGCATTTCGGTGTAGCTCTCTTTGAAATGGACCTTAACAATTGATCGCCCTGGCAAAGATTCGCTGGTGATGAAGTCCATTTCAGGCATTTCCTGAACTTTTTCCTCGATTCGTTTAGTCACCAATTGCTCAACCCGCTCAGGGCTCGCGCCTGCAAACTGGGTTGAAACCACCGCTATGCGGATCGTAAAACCGGGGTCTTGTTGCTTTGGAATGCTGACAAAGGACTGAATGCCAAATAAAAACAAGATGCCGATCAACGCCATGACGGTGCGATCATTTTTGATGGAAAACTGAGTTAAGTTCATGTTTTTATTGCATTTATCTGTGTTCAGCGTGCTTGCATCAGAAGTCTTAAGCCCCAGCGCTTACTCAGGCCTCACGGCGTATTGAGCGCTGCAAGGCGACTAAAGTGCAACCGCCTGACCATCTAGCAAAAACGATACGCCGGCGGTAACTACCTGCTCGCCTGCTTTGAGGCCCTCTAGAATATTGACGCCATCTGAGGTCAACGGCCCAATAGTGACTTTTCTCAACGAAACAATACCTTGAGCTTGCCCGCCTTCACTGCTCACACTGCTAGGCTCAACGACAAACACGTAACTCGCGTCCGTTCGTTTTACCAAGGCCGCCAACGGTATGTGCACTTGCGCGTCAGCCCCCGCTTCTGCGCTGGCTCGAAACGAGACCGCAACAGCCAAACCAGGCCTTAGAGCCTCGTCTGTGTCGATCAGCGCAACGGTAATCGGAAAGGTCGAACCACCACCAGAAACCCCGGTACCAATTTCGACGATTTCACCTCGAAACACGCGGTTGGGCACTGCGTCAAAACGCACCTCAGCGGAATCACCTTGAGCCAGCACGGTTACGGTACTTTCAGGTACAGTAACTTCTACCTCTAAATCATCGCTGCAATTAACGCGGGCGACTTCGGTAGACGATGCCACGTTTTCGTTCACCTCAACCGAGATCGAGTCGACAATGCAATCCAAATCGACAGACAGGCGCGTATACGAAAGATTCAATCGTGCGAGCTCTAAAGACTTATCGGCGGCTCGCAATTGGGCTTCGGCTGACTCAGCGCTGGCTCTGCTCGCGTCCAAATCGCCTAAAGCCGCGTTATTGTTAGCGTACAAAGACCGAGTTCGCTCATAGGCTGCCTTGGCATTGCGTGATGCGGCGCGTAATTGCGCTACATTGGCTTGCGCTTGCTGCAGCTGCAACTCATAAGTGGATGGGTCTAGCGTGGCGATAACCGTACCTGCCGCAATCTGTTCCCCCACATTGACGGGGATGCTCGCTACGGTGCCCGCCACTTTAAAACTAAGGCGTGATTCGCGAGCTGACTGGCTAACACCAGGAAAAGTGCTGCGCCGAAGCTCACCTGCCCCGCTGATCGTCATGGTTTTTACGCTGCGCAGCCGCTCTTCGACGTCCAACTCGGCGTCTTGACAGCCACTTAAAGCCAAAACAACGCATACACCAAAAAAGAGGATGCCTCGGCGAAAGAAAGTGTGGAAGAGTTTTTCGGTTTGCATTGGCTTTGCCTCAGTCATGCGTGCGTTGAGTCTTTCGGTTAATTATTGAGTTGCGTCTCGCGAAACTGTTTGCGTGCCTCACGCGGCAGTGCTTTAAAGCGGTCGAACTCTTTACGGTAGAGCTCCCGCAAGGACTCTTTTTCGGTTTCACTCAATAAGAAATCGTATTCGCCCATCGTTCGTTGCATTTCAACCGCTGCGCGCAGGAACGCGACACGCGCTTGTACTGCACCTAGATTGGCGCTGACGCTGGTATTTTGCGCATCAAGCAGGTCGACAATGGACAAGGCACCCTGATTATACGAATCCGTCACCAAGCTAAGACCCTTGCTGGCTGAGGCCGCAGCCTCTTGGGTAAATTCTAAGTTGAATAAAGACGTGAGCAGATTGTTCATCGAGCTCCTTAGCTGCTGCGCCTGTACAAGCTTGAGTTGCTCGCGCTGGTTTTCTAACTGTTCTAGCTCCAGCTTGGCGGTGCGCTGCTGCGCCGCTAATCCACCACCCTGAAATATTGGA
>CAZOIG010000405.1:0-2462 GCA_964579235.1 uncultured Gammaproteobacteria bacterium | reverse complement strand
TCTCGATGAAAAAACCCGATGCTGACGATATTGTTTACTTGGATCTCGATAATCCGATAATAATAGATCAGGCAGAAGTAGACAGCGCCGAGCTGGCTCTACAGGAGGCTCAGCGATGATCTTCGGCCGCTCTAAAGACACTGCAGCAAAGGGTGGACGAGGCGCGCGCGCAAAAGCTCGCGTTGCTCGTTCTGCGCCCCAAAAAGAGAAAAAGGTTAACGTATCGGCTAGTTTGAGCGATGTCGCCATTCCGGTATCAACGTGGCGCTACAAAGTTATCGGCGTCTTCTTTTTCTGTAGCTTCGCAGGCCTTATGGTGCGCGCGGTGTATTTGCAGGTGATTGACACAGAGTATTTGCAGGAGCAGGGCAATGCACGGTTCTTGCGTGTGCAAAAAGAACTGCCTACGCGTGGCATGGTTGTGGATCGAAATGGTCAACCTTTGGCGATCAGCACGCCAGTGGATTCTATTTGGATGCATCCTTCGTCACTGCTCGCAGATCAAGATAACCCAAAATTAAAAGAAGCGGCTAGCCTGCTTGGCATGAGTAAAGCCTCTATTGTGGAACGAGCGTCGTCGCGTGCCTCAAAGCAGTTTGTTTATGTAAAGCGCCACATACCGCCTGCCGTGGCCGATCAAGTCAAAGCGCTTGGCGTAAAAGGCATAAACAGCGTTCGCGAATACAAGCGCTTCTACCCTGCAGGTCCAGTGGTTGGGCATGTTTTGGGTTTTACAAATATCGACAACAAGGGTCAAGAGGGAATCGAGCTTGCTTTTGACAAGGTGTTACGAGGTAAAGAAGGCCGAACATCTGTTTTGCGCAACAATGCAGGGCAAATTGTTGAATACGTTGAGCAATTAGAGCAAGTCGAGCATGGCGAGTCTGTGTCATTAAGCATCGATGCGCGAATTCAATACTTGGCGTATCGTCAACTGCAGTCAGCGGCTGAGCAACACGGCGCTGAGAACGCATCAATTGTTGTGCTCGATGCGAAAACCGGCGAAATCCTAGCTATGGTCAGCGCACCAGATTTTAATCCTAATGACCGAAGCGAGCTCACCAGCGCGCGCTTTCGCAATCGAGCGATCGCTGATGCATTCGAGCCCGGCTCAACTATGAAGCCATTCAGCGTTGGTATGACGTTGGATGCAGGCCTTATTGATTCGACTACTATTATCGACGTAGAGCAGGGGCGCTATGCGATAGGCGGACACACGGTCACTGACACTAAAAAGCTAGGAGAAATCACCGTTTCTGAGGTGTTGAGTAAGTCGAGCAATGTTGGAGCGGCGAAGGTCGCTATGATGCTCAAGCCGCGTTCGCTCTTTAATACTTACAAAGAGCTGGGTTTTGGTGCAACCAATGATCTAGTAGTGCCCGGCGAGCAAAAGGGCATTTTAGTTAACCGCAAGCGCTGGCGGCCGATTGAGCATGCGACCTTATCGTATGGCTATGGTCTATCTGCAAATACTCTGCAAGTCGCTCGAGCCTACACCAGCTTGACCAATCAAGGCGAAGTGTTGCCAGTTAGCTTAACGCCAATCAAAACAGCGCCTAAGGGCAAGCGGGTCTTCAAACCATCGACAGTCGAGAGCATCAATCGCATGCTTGAGATTGCAGTGAGTGATGAGGGTACAGCGCCCAAAGCACGTGTTCCTGACTATCGAGTAGCAGGTAAAACCGGTACCGCACACCGTGTTGTCGATGGTCAGTATCAAGACGACAGTTACATGAGTCTGTTTGCAGGTTTTGCACCAGTTAGTGATCCCGAGTTGATCATTGTGGTTACCGTCAACGATCCACGGGGTATCGATTACTACGGCGGTTTAGTTGCCGCTCCGGTGTTCTCGGCGGTTATGAGTGGTGCCCTGCGTTTACGCGGTGTTTTACCGGATGCCGTAGAGCGCGAGGAGCCCAAACCGGCTCTGATGATTACTCGTCCAGAAACGGCTCGTTTAGATAATGTTCGAGTCGCGGGAGGTGCCGAATGAGCTTTGCTAAACCTTTGAAGAGTCTATTGGCGACTATCGGCGTTGAGTCGAGTGCAGACTTGCAAATTGAAGACATCTGCATTGACAGCCGCAAGGTTACACCAGGCAGTTTGTTTCTGGCTTACCCAGGTGTGGCCAATGATGGTCGGGATTTTATCGGCGCGGCGCTAGAAAATGGAGCGGTTGCGATTGTTTACGAGTCGCTGGCCTATGAAGAATTAGATCGCTTATCTGTCCCGGCTATTGGAATTGCTGGTTTGCAGCGAAAAGTTGGGATCATCGCGAGCGCATTTTTCGATAAGCCAAGCGAGTCTTTGCAGGTGTTTGGTGTGACGGGCACTAATGGCAAAACCACTTGCGCGTACTTATTGGCGCAAGCGTTCGAGTTGATGGGCATGCAGAGTGCATTTATCGGCACTATCGGTATCGGCCCTGTTAGCAACATTCAGCCCGCTACTCACACAACGCC
>CAZOIG010000404.1:0-2021 GCA_964579235.1 uncultured Gammaproteobacteria bacterium | reverse complement strand
ATCCCAGGTACTGATCATTGGCCACATTTTGTGCGCAATGAGTCAGAGCAGTTCGAAGCCCGTTATGTGCAAACTCGCATACCCAAGACCAACTCGCTGTTTATGGATGGAATGCAGGGCTCTGAGTTGCCGGTGGTGTTGGCGCACGGTGAGGGTCGCGCTGAATACGCCAATCCAAATGCATACCGCAACGACCACACCGTTGCCTTGGAGTATATTGACTACGCTGGCAAGCCGACCCAGGCGTATCCGGCTAATCCTAATGGCTCTGCTAATGCGGTGGCGGGTTTATGTAATGAAGGCGGCCGCGTAACGATTATGATGCCGCATCCAGAACGCATGTTCCGAAGCAAAACCAGTTCTTGGGCCGCGCCTGAATGGGGCTATTACAGCCCTTGGATGCGCATGTTTAGAAACGCGCGGAAGTGGGTTGATTAATTTGGCGAAATCGCTGCAGCTTGCCTCATGCAAGCTGCGGTTTTCTTGTTCATTGTCGGCCAAGCCAAAATATACACAGCTAGCTGGCTTTGATGATTTTTGATTTCATCAACTCGACCACTTCAGCCGTTTTAGAAGGCGAACAGGCTTCCCCTGCAATAACGTGTTGCCCAGGATCTTCAGCACCAGTAATCAGCGTTAGACTAGTTTTCGCGCTCGTGTACTTGTCGGCCATTTCAAAAATAGCGTCAACGTCGATGACTTGATCATCAGGCGAAAAGATAAAGTGCTGAGGCGTGGTTACTTGGCTTACGTCAATTTCATTGATCTCGTCGACCAAGTGAATCATCGGTGGTATCGCATCGAAGGCATATCGCTCAGTCCAGTAGAGTGAATGCAACTCGTTTTGGGGTACGAAGTAGTGCTCTTCACCGTTCATCCACTTGGCGAGGCTTAATCCCCAATCCCAACGAATAATCTCGTTGAAGTTGCTGGCCAATCCAAAGTTTGGCGAAACCAGCAGACTCATCATGATTCGATCGAGGCTTGGATCAGCTCGACTGGTAAGCCAAGTTGATAAAGTACCCCCTGTTGAGGCGCTGATTATCACAACTCGCTCCCCCAATAGTTTGGCGATTTCGAATGCTTCAAGTGTGTCGAGTTTCCAGTCCTCAACGTTACCGTCATTCATCCCAGCAGTCCCTCTGCCGTGTCCGCGTAATCGAGCAAAATAGATATTGGCACCCAGTTCTTTTCCAAGGTTCTCGGTTACTGGACTGATCTCACCTCGTGTCGCTGAAAACCCGTGTAGGTAGACAATCGATATGGGGGTTTGTTTAACCCCATCGGCCCACATAATGGTTTTTTCAGTGCCTTTAACAATATCTGGGAATCTCGCTTCACGTTCCTCTAGATACGCATCTAATTCGTTAATGGTGATCTCTCCACCTAATACTGAATTGGTTTCCAGCGCAAAGGTGTTCATACCGAAAAGCCCAAATACGACTGTGAGCGCCTGTATGGTCGAGCGAGTCAGTGGGACTCTCGGTTGTTGCCGAAACGTTGTTTTAACGCGTTTTTGTTTTGCTCTATTTCCGCAATTCGACGACTTCGTCATTGTGTTTTAACCCCATGTTAAACAGATTGGTTTGCCTGCTTTGGCCGCATTAACTAGACGGCAGTCAAAGTCATTTTTGTCGGTGCTTGTTTACGTTTGTATGAGAGTAGCGGATTTCTGCCTCGACGAAAAGCTCGCTCGAATTTGATGGTCGACAAACGTAGAGCAAATTGCTACCTTGAACATTCTTCGAACTGGGTTGCGGTTAGTAATAGGGTTCAATATTTTGAGCTTTACTAGCCAATAAGGGTGTCGAAGCGAAAGAGTGAGTTGGCAAATTGTGTCTTGGATAGCCCTTGATTGCGCCTTGGCAGCTCCTAATACTGTTAATCAAAACCCAGATTTCTGCTTACATGCTATTTGATAAAACTAATCCTCGACCTGTCCGCCAAGACAATTATTTACATATGCGGTCAACATTACGACGATACATCAAACTACCTCTAGCAACGCTTGCGCTTGCCGG